>JAGQYH010000419.1 GCA_020436175.1 Bacteroidota bacterium | reverse complement strand
GTAGTTTTTCCTAAAATTTACAGGCAGTATTCCAATGAGAACATGATCGTCATGGAATTTCTAAAAGGAGTTAAACCGGACGCTTATGCTCAAAATGAAGAGGTTACAGAAGAAATGCGCGCAAAAGTAGCTGATATTGGTGCTTTTGCCATTATCAAAATGATCTACAATGATGGTTTCTTTCATGCCGATCTTCATCCCGGAAACCTTTTGATATTAGATGAAAATAAATGTGCCTTTATTGATCTTGGAATGGTCGGCAGATTCAGTGAAGCTACCCGAAAGAACTTGTTGTATTATTTCAATGCGTTGGTGTTGGGTAATAGTGAAGCAGCTGCCAGGTATATGACATTAGTGGCCAAGCCCGGTAGAAAGGCTGATATACAAGGATTTAGGAAAGAGTTTGTAGAGGTGGTTAAAGCGTATCAAAAAAATGCCAGCTTCAATGAGTTTTCAGTAGGTAAACTGATAATGGTGACAACAGAATTAGGGGCTAAATATGATATGTATTATCCAATGGAATTGATATTGATGTCAAAGGCCATGGTGACTTTTGAAGGTGTAGGGGAAATGGTGAAACCCGGTTTGGACATTGTAGAAGTCTCTAAAAAGCATGTGAGAAGATTGTTGATTCATGAGGTCAATCCAAAGGAGTTAATGAAGGCAAGTTTGCAGAATGCTCCGGAGTTTATCGATACATTTACGCGTGGTCCCGGGTTGTTTGTTGAAGTTTTAAACAGACTGGAACAAGAATTAAATGCTAAACCCCACAATAAGATGGATGGCATTAAAGGGGTGATTTTGGCAGGATTCTTTATACTTTCTGCCGCCATTGTTTATGGTACCGGTGGTGCCATTGCGGTGTATGTCGCCTTGTTCACTGTTGGTATTGTCCTTGCGTTGAAATCTTAAACGGATGACTGTAACGATCTACCTAAAAATTCATTTGATCATTCATTATCTTTACTAAAAACAGTTTAAGTGGAAGCAAAGCATATAAGTTTGGATGCTTTCTATGAAAGCCTTAAAGATATACTAACTCCTCCATTAAAGCATCTGGAAAAGGAGCCGGAAGAACCAATTATATTGATCGCCGTTAAGGAATTATCTTATTGGTTATCAAAGGCTTTGGGGTGGACATTTAAAGGAGAAGTGCCAAAAGACGTTACGCATGCGGTAGTCATTGTTGCTCCGCATACTTCTACTTGGGATTTTGTTTTTGGTATGGCGGCATATCGTTATTTCAAAGAAGTAAAAGGTTACTATTTGGCCAAAAAGGAATTGTTTTCAGGGCCATTAAAATTCTTATATTCGAAAACCGGTGGCATTCCGGTTGATCGATCAGCAAACAACAATTTGGTGGTGCAAGTGGCAAAGCTGTTTGAAGAAAAATCATCATTTTATCTCGCATTGGCGCCGGAGGGTACACGCTCCAAAACAAAGACTTGGAAATCGGGTTTTTATAGAATTGCGCTAGAGGCTAACGTGCCTATCATTATGGCTTATTTAGATTATGGTAAAAAGGAAGCCGGCGTGGGTGAAGTGCTTTATCCAACCGGAAACTTTAAGGAAGATGCCAAAAAGATTGAAGATTTTTACAAGACAATCACACCTAAAAATAAGGACAACTGGAATTGGAAAGTGTTATAGCATTTTCAGTAAATAGGCTAATCCAAGACCGGTAAAATTGCTAATAGCAATGCCCAGCATACTGGCGATCATCCCTGAAAAAATAATTTCCTTATTCTTCATTGACATGGCGACTTGCCCAATAAATGCAGGCCCGAAGATCGTGGAAGTGGAAGCAATCAGTGTGGTATCCGCATCAATCTTAAACAAATAAGCCAATAAAACATTGAAGAAAATAGTAAATAGCATTACCACTGTAGTAT
>JAGQYH010000418.1 GCA_020436175.1 Bacteroidota bacterium | reverse complement strand
TGGGAGCCTACTTTTAATAGTGTTTTTGATTATATCGATGGTTTTTCCGATGGTTATATCAATGATTACGATTATTCTTTTAACACCACCGTGGACTACGTTCATTTTCAAATGACCATCCCTAACGAAGATTTCCGCATTACACAATCCGGCAATTATGCCATTGTAGTTTATAGAGATTCTGAAAGTGATCCCACTTTGATCAAACGGTTTATGGTGGCTGATGCCAAAGTTCAAATTCAAAATGCGGCAGTGGCCTTAACCCGAAACCCATCTTATAGAGATCAACTGCAGGAAATCGTCTTTTCCTTGGATCACGAAGGCTTTGATATTGTTAACCCATTTCAAGAAATAACGGTGGTAGTTCGACAAAACGACAGATGGGACAATGCCATTAGCGACATTAAACCTTTGCATATTAATGAAAACAGCTTATCCTTTAATTATAACTTGAAGATCGCCTTTCCTCCTGCCAAAGAATACAGGGAGTTTGATATCAGAAGTTTACGATACCGGACAGAACGGGTTCGCGCTATTGATGTCAGAGATTCTGCCAACATTGTTTATTTAATGCCTGATGGGATGCGTCAGTTAGAAGATTATCGATACGAAGGTGATGGCGATCTCAACGGAAAGTTCGTGATAGATGTTCAGGAAGGTCGACATGAAGCACTGGAAGCCGATTACGTCCATGTCAATTTTGCCATTCCCTTTGATAATAAGATAAGTAACGGCGCTTTTTATGTTGTTGGAGAATTCAATAATTATGAGATCTCGGATAAGAACAAACTAACTTTTAATAGCCTCCATCATGTTTATGAAGCAGAGATCTTGCTAAAACAAGGATTTTATAATTATCAATATGTGTTTGTGCCCAATGACAACCCCACTGTCAAAGACCACTCTCTCACCGAAGGGAACTATTACGATACCGAAAACGATTATGCCATTTATGTATATTATAGATCATTTGGTCAACGTTATGATGAATTAATTGGCTTTAGTTTTATAAATTCAAGATTAAACAGATATTGATGGAAGTTACAACAGGCGATATTTTACTGGCAGAACCTTTTATGAAAGATGAAAATTTCAAAAGAACCGTGATTCTATTATGCGAACACAACGATAAGGGATCATTCGGCTTGGTACTGAACAGAAAAGTTGACTTAAAAGTAAATGATGTGCTTCCGGATTTTCCAACACCAAACATTGAACTATATGCCGGTGGTCCGGTGGGATTAGACACCTTACATTTTATACATACATACGGAGATTTGATTGAGGGCAGCATTCCGGTGCGAGAGGATGTTTACTGGAGCGGTAACTTCGAGCAGGTTAAAATGTTATTTGAAACGGAAAGCATTGATCCCAACAGATTTCGCTTTTTTATTGGCTATTCGGGCTGGGGACCTGATCAGATCGCCTCTGAAATGGAAACCAAATCATGGATCATTTCCAAAAATTTTAATGATGTATTGCTTAAAGATGAGCGGTTATGGAACAGCATCTTAGAATATATGGGCGGAGATTATAAATTCGTCAGTAATTTCCCCGAAGATCCACAGTTAAATTGACACAAGATTTTTTTAAAAAAAAGTCATCTTATTTTAAAATTCTTTAATCCAATGTGTCTTATAGTCTGTATTTAATTGCCTAATTTCGGTAGCTCAAATACAACGAATCTCATGAAATCTAAATTTACGCTTCTGATCTTACTTTTATCGGTAAGCTTAACGTCATTCAGTCAAACCATTCAAAGATATTGCGGACACGATCACGTGATGCAAAAAGCAAGAACGGACAATCCGAATTTTGATTTGGAACACAATCAATTCATTGCACAAGCCATCAATGAAAATAATTTGATTAGACAAAATGATACGGTGTACACCGTTC
>JAGQYH010000417.1 GCA_020436175.1 Bacteroidota bacterium | reverse complement strand
GTTATACATTGTTGGCAACTGGCTTTTTTTCATTCCGTTTTTATTTCACTCCAATATTTTTTCATAATTGGTATTCGGTCAACTACTTTTTTGGAAAGTCTGTCGTATTTATTTCCAAAAGACAAAATGCTCTTTCTGTCGTACCTAAACCAACTATCTTTTCCATTTTCTTCAGTTAGAGTATCTGGATAAATTCGCTGTCTTTTATACAAATCGTGGGCTGTCAGTTTATTCAACTCTATGGTTTTTCCCCAACTCGTTTTATACTCAGGCTCGTACCAATTCGCTAATTCTATAATAAATCCACCACCACTTCGGTCAAATTGAAAAGTCAAAAGATTTGTTTTTCCGTTTTCAGTTTTGCGAAAATGTGGAAAACTACCTTTAAAATTCAGATTCCTTAATTCAGGAATAACAATTTCTTTTAAAGATTCAATCATTTTATCTCTTTCCGTACTCATTTTTTTCAGCTTGTTGCCAACAACCGGATATGGGAAATATGTCCTTTATCCGCATTATAATTTTGTACTAAAATAATGTATAAAATGGACTTTTAATATTTTTTATGTTATTCCCGATATAGCCGGCAAGGTAAAAATTGAAGCCGTGTATTAACCGTTAATAACGACTAAACAATGTAAAAACAAATATAAATCATTTTTCATTGGTATAGATATTTATTTGAAAGAGCTTGCAATGCTTTCTTTTTAATTATGCCAACCTAATTACCTAAAAACGGTCAACCTTATTTAGGGATGCACATTTGAAATATATTGAGTGGATGGCAATGTTACCCTATTTCAAAGACGTACATCCTTCAGCATTCCTTGTTCGACATTCGTATATCTTTTTTGATTAACGATTGAAGAACAAAGAATGATGATTTTAGAATTTGAATTCTATTGAGCGGAGGCAATGTGATAGAAATGTATTTGACCCATCTAAAGATCTACTTCTCATCCATACTTCGCTGGCATCCTCCTTCCATTCCTGAAATCCACTCTCGGATTAAGGCTACACCTTCTTTATGCATGATGGAACGGCCTACTTCCGGCATTCTGGCACCCGGATCATCTGATTCCATTCTATACACTAAAATGGACTTATCAGGATTGCCCGGAACAATATCGTAAGTATTACCACCGGAACCCTTTCCTGCTGAAACTGGAGTTTTACAAATACCCATGTTCAAAGGATTGTCTTCATCGATCATTAAAAACAAACCGGAAACCCCTCCCGGTCCTTCTTCTCTATGGCAATGACCGCAGTTAATCTCCAAATACGAAATGGCTCTGTCATGCACACTACCGGCATTCACATCGTCCCATTGGGTCACTTTCGGATGTTCTATGTTGCTGTCATAATTCGATAAATAGCCAACTTCTGCCCATTTTTTCAATTGATTTTTGGCGCCATCAACATAAGGAAAGGCATAATTAAGATTCCTAATCTTTGGTCCTATTGGCATCAATTCACCTTTGTACTCATGACAGCCTTTACATTGATTTTTGTTGGGGATCAGGTAATTGATATGCATATTTGTTCCTGCTTTATCTTTCCAATCCACTTTTGCAATGCCACCCGCCACTTCCAAATAGGCTTCCGTTTGCTCATCATTCCAAACATAACTGATGGCATCCCATTTTTCCGGCCGTTTCATCAACAACCGTGTTTCAATAATTCTTCTTCCTTTTGATAAATCGGCTGCATCGTGATTGTAATAGAAATTTTTGATCAATACCGCACCTTCGGGAAAATCCACCACTTCCTTGGCATTATATACAGCCGATGTACCTTCCGGCATCCACACAAATCTCGATTTTTCAGCATAATCTGTAAACAGTGGTGTGATCAAATCATACGGCAAAACACCGGCATTAGGTTCCAGTTTATTCTGTATGCCG
>JAGQYH010000416.1 GCA_020436175.1 Bacteroidota bacterium | reverse complement strand
AAGCCGCAGCCACTTCTCCCATGCTATGACCGACAACAGCATCCGGTTGAATGCCATAAGATTGCCACATTTTGGCCAATGCTATTTCAACGGCTACCAAAGCGGGCTGAATAACATCAATTGTTGACATAGCTGTTGGATCCTTCGAAAAGAGTTCTTCTGTAAGCGACCAATTCACATATTTTTTAAATGCTTGTTCACAATCGTCTATAGCTGATGCAAATATCGGTTGATTATCGTACAGTTCTTTTCCCATGCCCAACCATTGAGAACCTTGGCCGGGAAACACAAAGGCAACTTTCGGTTTTTGGTCATTGGCAAAATATCCTTCCACTACATTTTCTGAAACTTCATCTCTGGCGATAGCATTTAAGGCATCTACAATGGCTTCTTTGGATGGCGCTGACACAGCTTTTCTGAAGGCCAGATCACTTTTATATTGGGCAATGTTGAACATGAATTGCTGAAATTCATCTTCAGGAAGCTTTTCTAATTGTTCTTTATAGTGCTCGGCGTATGCCTTTAAACCCGCATCATTGGCGGCAGATAATGGCAATAAGTAGTTGTCCGGTTTTTTATGAACCGGGTTTGATTTTGGCTGAGCGGTAAATTCTTTGAGTATAACATGGGCATTTGTGCCTGCAATACCAAAAGCATTTACGCCTGCAATTAAAGGTTGATCCGGCTTGGGCCATTCGGTTAGTTGGTCGGGAATTCGAACGAGATATTCATCCCAAGGAATTTCGGGATTGGCCGGAAGTGTAAATAAATTTGGAAGTATTTTCCTTTCTTTGATGGAAAGCACTGCCTTGATTAATCCGGCCATACCAGCCGCTCCTTCCGTGTGTCCGAAATTGGTTTTAACGGAACCCATGTAAAAGACATCATCTTTTTTGCGTCCTTCCGCTAACGCATTGGAAACTGATTTGATCTCTGCCGGATCTCCGGCTTTGGTTCCTGTGCCATGTGCCTCAATATACTGTACATCTTTAGGGTGGATACCGAAGCGTTTGTGTGCGTCTCGGATCATAATTTCTTGTGTCACCCAACTAGGTGCCAGCATGTATTTATCAGACTGACCATCATTATTACAGGTGGTGCCGGGAATAATGGCATGAATTTGATCCCCATCTTCAATGGCTTTGGATAGTTTTTTAAGTAAGACCATTCCGGCGCCCTCGCTTCTCACATATCCTCTTGGATCGGCAGCTCCAAATTTGCATCGTCCGTATTCAGAAAGTAATCCTGACCGGGAATAGCCGATAGACACTATCGGGTCAAGAATGACATTGGCAGCACCGGCAAACGCCATTTCTGTTTCTCCGGATTGAATGCTTTGCACCGCTAAATGCACAGCTACTAATGATGAAGAGCAGGCCGTGTCTAATGTTATGGCCGGCCCTTGCAGATTTAAAAAGAAAGATATTCTTCCCGAAGCTGCATATCTGCCACTACCGGTGGTAGAATATACATCCAGATCATCACCGGAATCGGAGAGGCGATGTTCAAAATCGTTGGTCCAAAGGCCGATATATACACCGGTTTTGGAGCCACTTAATTTACTGTGTTTAATGCCGGAGTTCTCAACGGCTTCAAAGGCAATTTCAAGCAGCAGTCTTTGTTGAGGATCTAAATGCTTTGCTTCAAGCGGTGAAATGCCAAAAAATTCAGCATCGAATTTTTCAATATCATTTAAATAGGCACCTTTATCGTTAACAATTTTGCCGGGTGTTCTGTTGGGGTCAACCAAAAACTCAGTATCTCCCATTCTATTGGTCGGAATTTTTCCGATAAGGTCCTTTTTCTCAGCTACAGTTTTCCAAAAACTGTTGAGATTATTCACCTCTCCCGGATATCTGCATCCAATTCCTACAATAGCTACCGGTTCAATATGATTATTGTCTGCTTGATGAGACATTG
>JAGQYH010000415.1 GCA_020436175.1 Bacteroidota bacterium | reverse complement strand
AAACTCCAATAAGTTTTTGACATGTTTCACCAGCATTTTTGCAGTCGTTCCGCCCACATGACGAATGCCTAAAGCCACCAACAAACGCCAATTTTCATTATTTTTTGAAGCCTCCACATTTTGCCGAAGTTTCTGAACCGACCGCTCCTTCCAACCCTCCAATGCTTCGATGCGCTCGTAGTCCAACTGATAAATATCCAATAAGTCGTTGATAATACCTTCCTGTATAAATCGCTTGATTATGTCTTTGCCGAGTCCATCAATATTCATGGCAGCTTTTGAAACAAAATGGATCAAGCGCTCTTCCATTTGTGCCGGACAGGCCGGATTAATACATCGCCAAACACTTTCTTCCTCCGGTTTATCCAATGCTGCTTGGCAGGAAGGACAATGCGTCGGAAAGACTACTACCGCCTCCTGTCCGGTGCGTCGAGCAGTAACCGGACCAACAATATATGGAATCACATCTCCTGCTCTTTCCACCATTACATAGTCCCCAATCCTGATATCCTTATCGGCAATAAACTCCTCATTGTGCAATGACACCGAACTGATCTCCACACCCGTTAAAATAACCGGATCCAATTTAGCGACCGGCGTGATCGCTCCCGTTCTCCCCACTTGATAATCTATTCGTTCCAATTGTGTGATGGCTTGCTTAGCTTTGAATTTAAAGGCTATGGCCCATTTAGGATGATGCGCCGTAACCCCAATCAACTCCTGCTGTTGCTTGCTATCTACTTTAACGACCATTCCATCAATTTCATAGTTGTAACTATCGCGTTTGGCTTCCCATTCATTACAATAATTAATTACCTCATCAATGGTAGCAAATAACGCTGTTTCTCCCTTTGGTGTTTTAAAACCCAAAGATGAAAGCAATTCCATATTGCCATATTGAGAATTGAGCAATGGTATTTGTAATTCGTTGCCCGCTTGATCTTCGGCATAACCAATTTGGTAAATTACCGCTTCCAAATTTCTTTCCGCCACTTCTTTAGGATCTTTTAGCCGCAAGGCTCCGGCGGCCGTATTCCTGGAGTGCTTATACAATTCCAGTTCCTTTTTCCCTTCTTCTCTGAGTAATTCATTTTGTGCTTCTCTTTTCTCGTTGAGCCGCCTAAAAGCTTCCAACTCAATCAACACCTCTCCTCTCAATTCAGCTCTATGAATACCATACTTAGAAAATTCGGCCGTCAAAGGAATGGTTTTAATGGTTTTGGCATTGCCGGTAATATCATCTCCTTCCACTCCATTACCTCTAGTGGCTGCTCTTACCAAAATATCATTTTCATAAATAATCGATATACTGGACCCATCGTACTTCAGCTCAACGGCATATTTAACGGCGGCATTTTCGGTTAAGCTTTCTCTTACTCTTTTATCAAAATTTTTAAGATCCTCTGCATTGTAGGAATTCTCCAAACTCATCATAGGCACAAGGTGAGCAACGGTGGGGAAATCTTCATTCAAGCCTTCCGACACTCTTTGTGTTGGTGAATTAGGTCGAATAGCCACCCTATTGGCGACTTCCATATCCTTTAATTTTTTGAACAATTGATCGTATTCAAAATCGGTAATGATCGGATTGGATTGCACATAATATTTCCACTCATGGTAATTCAGCACTTCAATCAAATCATCCGCTATTTGATCCGGATTTTCGGATTTTGACGGATCAAGCGTCATCATGCTGTCTGTTAAAGTGATCAGCTCCTTTTCCTTTTCAGGTGTATACATTTATTTGTTATTGACCGTTTTCAAATTGGATTATTCAACCAAATCATTAATAGCATTGGCTAATTGATGGTCCTTCTCCGTCACCACATCACCTGCATCATGCGTATTCAAAGCAATATCTACTTTATTGTAAACATTGAATATTTCCGGATGATGATTTTGTTTTTCAGCCAGAATGGCAACCTTCGTTAAAAATCCAAATGCTTCT
>JAGQYH010000414.1 GCA_020436175.1 Bacteroidota bacterium | reverse complement strand
CCAAGCCGTTCGGGTGATGGAGAGTGAAGGGTTTCCTATCTAAAAGGATATTAAGCTGAAAATTGAATTTGATAATTGATCATTAATCATTAAAAATTACCCATTAACCCTTCTAAACAGCTTGCTAAAACTCATCATAGCCATTAAATTACTAATCTTTAGCTGACCACTCATCACAGCGGTTTCCGGGGAAAGCTTTCCCAATTCTACCTCTTCATACACGGATGCAACACTGCTTACGGTACAGTCGGCTGACTCCGAAAGTCCTTCTGTTACTGTGCAACTTCCGTTATTCACATTCACCGTAAACTGCCCACCACCATCACCGGAGATGTCAAAATTAAAAGTTTGAGTAACGCCTTCTGCTCGGTCAGCTTTTAATCGTTCGGAAAGGGAAAGAATAATGTCTTTTGCCGATAAGCTTTTCGTGCTTTCCGAACCTTCTTTTTCTTCTTTATAAACTTTCTTGTATTGAACATCATCAATGATCATCTTCGCTAAAATTTCTCGCATGATCTGCGAAGTGCCACCAACGATCGTACCGATTCGCGCATCTCTGTAGGCTCTGGCAATGGGATATTCCTCCATAAAGGCATAGCCACCATACATTTGAAAACAAGTGTCGATTACCCTGTTAGATAATTCGGTACAATGCAATTTAACCATTGAACATTCCTTTACCGGAATCATACCATTATCAAACTGCCAACTTGTATAATAGGCGAGATGTTTAGCCGCTTCCAATTCTGTAAACAAATTCACGATATCATGTCGCAATACTTGATATTTTTTGATCTTTCTGCCGAAAGTTTCACGTTCATCCATATATTTCAAAGTCTCATTCAGAACATGTTCTGAAGCAGCATTCGCCATGATACCCGCCACTAAACGCTCTAACTGAAAAGATTCCATAATGTAAAAGAAACCCATATTCTCTTCACCTATTCTGTTGCTTACGGGCACTCTAACATTGTCAAAGGCCAGCTCTCCGGTATCGGAGGAGTGCCAACCCATTTTCTCCAGATTGGTGGCTGTAAAACCTTTTGTTCCCTTTTCAACAATGATCAAGCTGATGCCATTCACGCCGGCTGCCGGATTTGTTTTACAGGAAACCACCACAAAGTCGGCATGCACACCATTGGTTATAAACGTCTTAGAGCCATTGATTACATATTCATCACCATCTTTTACAGCTGTCGTCAACATTGCGGATACATCTGACCCACCGCCCGGTTCTGTAACGGCAATGGCAGCCAACATTTCACCTTGAATGGCGCGTGTCAGGTATTTCTTTTTTAAGGCATCACTACCGGCTTCCGCTAAATGGTTCGTAGCCATAAATTGATGAACGCTAATCATAGCGGTTACCCCGCCAAAACCACATTTGCACAGCTCTTCCAAATACGTTACAGAATAGAAAAAGTCCGCCGCTGTACCACCATAAGCTTCAGCATGATTAATGCCCAGGTAACCCTGCTCTCCTAACTTTTTTAGCAGTTCCTTTGGTATCTTTTTTTCTTTCTCCCACTGAATACCGTAAGGCACAATTTCCTTTTGTACAAAGGCTCTGATACTGTCTCTGAATAAGTCGTGCTCTTCTGTAAAATAAAGTGATTTCATTGGATACTGTGATTTTTATAAATATAACATTAATCAAACGAACGTTTGTTTTAAATTTTGAAATAAAGCGTGGTTTTGAATTGTTGGGAATAAGTTATTGTTTAATGTTTGTGTTTTAATATTGAACATAAAATTGTAACTTGCTTCGTTATGAATACTCATTATTCCATCAAGGACTTAGAATTACTAAGTGGTATAAAGGCGCATACTATTAGGATCTGGGAACAAAGATATGGCTTGTTTCATCCTGAAAGAACAGCCACAAATATTAGACAGTACAGTTCGGAAGATTTGAAAATGTTATTGAATATTTCATTGCTCAATGCCAATGGATTTAAGATATCTAAGTTGTCTAAACTCAGTGAAGCGGA
>JAGQYH010000413.1 GCA_020436175.1 Bacteroidota bacterium | reverse complement strand
CGGAACGATTGGTGCAGTTATCGGAACTGAATATTCATCTGGATTTAAAAGTGGATCACAATTTTTTTGTTGAATCCTCTACTTTAAAGAAAGCAATCGACCAAAAGATACAAACTGCTTTAAAGGAAGCCATTCGGCAGCGGGCTGAACCTCAAATGAGCTTGCAGCAATATCACTTTAATATCGTTTTTGGTTTTATCAAAACCGGTTTGGTGGCTAGCCAATATTCAGAAGAAGAATGGGATAATTTGACGGACATATTTTATCGGGAATTATTGGTTTCGGATGGAAAACAGTCGTCACAATTTATTGCAATGATTCATCATCCTACAACTTTTTTTCGCTTATATGATCTGTTAGGAAAAGCCAGAATATGGGAAGTTTTATCTAAATTATTACCTGAAGTCAAAAGTAAGCAGTGGTTTCTTGTCATAGAAGCTTTGTTTGAAACACACAAGGAAAAACTACAGACAACAATTTTTGTAGAATTTCTGCAAAAATGGGTACTTCAGTTATTCTTTCAACAAAAACCGATGCGTGAATTCATATCCGAATTGGTAAGGGATAAAACTACATTGGAAGCGATAATCGCTGATTGGGAAGATCATATTGATGAATTTGTTTTACCTATTAAACTGTTAGATTCAATTCAATTTACGAAGGAAGAACAACGCCATAACGAGGCGGCAGATCTTTCTCGTGCATTGGAAAACGGATTGCCCGTCGGACAAGCCGGATTAATATTACTGGCGCCATTCTTACCGGCTTTTTTAAGAGATATTGGATTCCTCAATAAAGACAATCGGTTACAAAATGCCTTAAAATTACCCATATTTCTACATTATGTTGCCACCGGCGAAACAATGGCACCGGAGTGGAAATTGACATTACCCAAAGTTTTATCAGGATTAAAACCGGGGCAACATTGCATGACAGAAATATTACCTACGCCGGAAATGGATCAACTGATAGACGAATTACTGGCATCCGTGATAGAGCATTGGTCAAAATTGGGTAATACCAGTAGCGAAGGATTAAAAAACACCTTTTTAATAAGAGAAGGCGAATTGCTCATGAAGAATGGATTTTACTATTTAAATATCAAAGAAAAATCATTTGACATTCTATTGTCCTATATACCGTGGAATTATACTACCATCAAATTGGATTGGATGTCAACTTTAATGTTTGTTGAATGGCATAAGTAAAAAGGAATATTGTTTTCACCAGCAGATAAAACGGTTAAGCCATCTGTTAAAGTACAACAAAAAACAGGGTCGACTTTTTTTGGTTCTCAAAAAGAGAGTAAAACCGATGTTGCTAATCCATCCTTTTTTCAACCGGCTATTCAGCCTAAACTTACGGTCAATCAACCCAACGACCCATACGAAAAGGAAGCTGATCTGGTAGCAGAAAGAGTAATGAATATACCGGAACACAATGTTGGTCTGGCAACCACAACTCCTCCCGAAGTTCAACGACAAGAAGATGTCAAAGAAGAGGAAGAGGAAAGCTTGCAAATGGCTTCAATGAGTCTGCAAAGAATGGCTGATGGAGACAGAGAAGAGGAAGAGACTGTTCAGATGAAGGCATTCTCTACACTGCAAAGAAACAATAGTGAAACAGAACTTGTTGCTGAAAAGGAACAAGAAACGTTACAAAGATATACTAACCGACGGCCACTTGGCTTACATCATTCAGATGTTATTCAATTGAGTGGCCGTGGTCCCCCGGCTACCGGCGCGCAGTTTCAGAGTAAATTACATCAGTCCACATCCGGCGGTCAACCTATGCATAAGGCAGTCGGAAATGATATGTCATCCCGTTTTGGGGCAGATTTCAGTAACGTAAGAATACATACTGATACCACCGCTCAGCAAATGAGTAAGGATATTAATGCCCATGCCTTTACCTATGGTAATCATATCTATTTCAATAGCGGGAAATACGATCCCCATTCCGCATCAGGAAAAACTTTACTGGCACACGAGCTAACACATACCA
>JAGQYH010000412.1 GCA_020436175.1 Bacteroidota bacterium | reverse complement strand
AAACTCATTTCGTTCAGAAAACTGATTGCGATTGGTAGTAAAACAAAGTTGGTTGAACCATTTGTTGACACCAAATTCAGAATGCTTTGAGTTTAGAGCAACTTCATTTTCAACGGTAATTAAAATATCATCGGATAAAATAGATGCCTGTTGGGCGTAATTCAGAAGGGTACACAATAGCAGTGCTATTGCAATAGTTAGGGCTCTCATGTTAGGGTTTTTATGTAAAAAATTAATTAAACGGGTTACTTAAAGCTATATCATTTACAGCATTATGTCAACCCATTTCACCTGAAAGCACATATTTTTTGTAGTAGGTAACTATTAGTGTAGTAATAGGTAGCGCGATGATCATGCCTAAAATTCCCATTAAACTTCCCCAAATAGCTATAGAAAGTAGCATAATAGCCGGATTCATTCCGGTAACTTCTTTCATAAACACCGGTACTAGAACAGCATCTTCCAAGACCTGAATCAAGAGAAAAATACCAATAACGATTACTAAAGGAATCCAAAATGGTTGTCCTGATTCTACCGACATTAAACCGGCACTCAGTAAACATGGGATCAAACCCAGATTTTGCAGATAAGGAATATAATTTAAAATGCCTACCAAAAATGCCAATACTGTGGCTAGTGGTAATCCCAGTATATTAAACGCTATGGCAAACAATACTATATTAATGATCACAATAATTGTCTTCTGGCGGAAGTAGCCCATCATATTGTGATTGAATTCCTCAACAAATTCTACCGTTTGCTCTCGTATCTTTTGAGGCACATAAAGGTGCCACCTATCTCTGAACGAAGAATAATCCTGCAAAATAAAAATGAGATACAGCAAGACTGCAATCAAGCCGATAAAGCCCACTAAGATGCCAAATACATTGGTGATGGATGACCATAAGCCGGGCAAGGCTTTTTGTACTATTGGCCCTAAATTCTCATAGGTGAAATAAGATTGAACTTCCTCACTTTGTACGAAGTTTATCAATCTCATTCTCAAGCGTTCCGGGATAAATGAGCCGGAAAACAGACTGTCTTTATGTTCCTGAAAGATCGTACTAAAACGTTCAACTTCATGAATGATATTGGGAATAATAATGGCCAAAAAACCGGCATACACCATAAGGATCAACAAGAATGTAAGACCTAATGCGATCCCTCTTTTATTCTTGACTCTCTTTTGTATAAAAGATACGATCGGATCCAGCAAATAGGCTAAAACTAATGCCAAAACAAATGGCAGCAGTACATCACTTAATCTATTGATCAATACTACGATTCCCCAGCAAATTAAACCATAGATAAACAAACGTATTGTTCGATCAACCGTAAACTCCTTTTGAAACAGCTTTTCCATTCAATGCAAATTAGCGAATTTCAGTTGAATTTAGATATTATCAGTTAACAACAAAAAAGGTCTTCCATAAAGAAGACCTTCCATATTTGTTTTTCGGAAACTTTTAGAACCCTATATATGAAAAGATATCTCCTATCTCAAAAGTAGAATCTTGCTCTTTTCTAATATCTTCCTGGTATCGGAACCACTTTTTTTCCTTTCTTTTCTTTAAGGTTTCCTGTAAGGCTGATTCCAGTTCTGAATGGTAAACTTTGGATTGATCTCTAACCATTTTAACCTGATCTTTGAAATCGGAACGGGCGTCCCATAACAGTTTAAAATCCTTATTACTGAAGATATTTTTCATATCTGACCCCAGTTTTACCAAAATCCCGAGATTCTCGCCTTTCAACTGTTCGATATTGGCATTATAACTATCGATCAACTTTCCGATCTCGCTTTTTTGGGATGCCTTTTTGATCTTCAACTTTTGAAATACTTCGTTTTTATCGTACAACTGTAGACCGGCAATAGTCGCAGGATCTAGCTTGTCTTTCACATTTTCCATTTTCTCTGGCATGGAAGTTTTTTGGGCATGGATAGTAGTTGATACTGTAAGAACCGCTATCATCAATAATACATATCTCATAATTCTTAAGTTTTGTTACTGAATGTAC
>JAGQYH010000411.1 GCA_020436175.1 Bacteroidota bacterium | reverse complement strand
TCAATGTCTCTCAAAGAGGACGTTGATGGCTTCAATATTGTAGAAGAATTATGGAATCTATTCAAAAGAATACTCTTATAGCTATCTGCTATGGCAAATCATCTTAAAAGAACCGAAAAAAATGAAGTGTATTTTATCACATTTACATGTTACAAATGGTTGCCGCTAATTGATAAGTCGAAAACTTATAATTATATACACCAATGGTTTAGTTATTTGAAAATGCATAATTGTGATGTCTTGGCTTATGTTGTTATGCCTAATCATTTCCATGGGATATTTCATATTCAAGAAAAATGTGAGTTTAACCTTAATACTCTAATTGGAAATGGAAAGAGATTTTGGGCATATCAAATTGTAAAACAGTTAGCTGATTTGAAAGAACAGTCGCTATTGGCGTACTTGTCAAAGGAAGTGTCTGTTGAAGAAGCTAACAAAGGATATCATCATAGAGTGTTTGAATATTCATTTGATTCTAAAATATGTTACAATAGAAAGATTCTAGAAACAAAACTAGATTATATTCATCTTAATCCTGTGAGTGGAAAATGGAAGTTGTCAAATGATTTTACTTCATATCTTTATTCAAGTGCATCATTTTATGAATTGAATGAGCCAAATGAGTTCATCTCCCATTATAGAAAATTTATTTGATATATGTTCCGCAACGTCCACTACGTGAGACATTGCGGCAGAACCTAAAACCCTCATCAATGTCTCTCGAAGAGGACGTTGATGGAAATTTAACTCAATTCAACAACCCATCTTTTAACTCCTTCACCACCAAATTCACGCAAACATCTTTTCCTTTTTCATTCCAATGGCTGTCGGTTGGGTGATACAGTAATTCTTTCGATTGCATATAAGGGTCGTAAAGATTAATGTACCGAATGCCTCTGGTTTTTAATGCCGCATAAAGTTGAGGCAAAAGCTCATTGTAGGCATCTTCATTCAAAATGGTATGGTAGATGGTATATTTGCTTGGAATCGGCAGAAAGATAAAATCCAACCCATAGTCGTCTTTCATTTTTTGAGCTAACCTTTGGATATTATCGGCGTAGAGGTTGATCTCAGCTTTGGAATGTTGATAGTAGAAACCTTTGTTCGTATTGCCGGTTGTCGGTCCTAAAAAAAGCATTTTGGAGTCGAGATCGTAGAGTGGCGTTTGGGAAGTGATATACTCGAACTTTCTAAATTTAAAAGTGGCGATCTTCGCATAGATCCATTCCGTAAAAATGGAACTTTTCAGTAAATACTTGTAATCCATTTCTTTGTCAAAAATAGCGGTATTCCATTTTTTGATCTTTCCTTTGATGCCTCCTTTTTTGCCTTTTGGCGTAAATGGTTTTGAAAAACGGTGGGCGATCAATCTTTCTGTCGTTTCGTAGATCAATACTTTCCCGACATCACTTTTGTATTGGTTGGCGTTTAGATAGGCGACCGGATTTTCTTCTTTGATAAAACTCACGGGAACATCAAAAATATTACTAATGCTTTCGGGCACATTCACAAATCGTACATGGTTAAAATAACTGTCACCAAAGCAAATCACTTCCGCTTGTTTCACCGGCACGCCAAAATACTCAGCTCTTTTAGGAGGCAACTTAACCTTAAAATCGGCAATTCTGTTGATGTCTGTCAACTCGCCGTATTGTTCATATTGATCAGAAATGATGAGTTTTTTGATCGGTTGAACATCAAATGTGGTGATCAGGAATATCGCAATCGATACCAATCCTAAAATATATAATATGCCTTTCAACCATTTACTATTCATCTAAGCACTAAAATTATGATTGAGAAAAATCTGTATCTTCAAAAAGAGCCATAAATCCATATTTCCGTAATTCCATATTTCCATCCTAAAACTGAAAATATAAAAAGTCAACTTCTTCAAACACTCCAAATAACAGGATGATAGCGATACCGACAATTAAAGCCAGCCACTTCATCCACCTGCCTGAATGTTCAAATTTCTGTAATAAATTTTTATGTTCTATCAACCATTCTATCATTACCAATAAACCAATAA
>JAGQYH010000410.1 GCA_020436175.1 Bacteroidota bacterium | reverse complement strand
CCGTTATCCAACGCCCATTGCTTGGTAGCCGATATATAACCGATCGGTGCATCTAACCAAACATATAAAACTTTGCCGTCTGCCTCCTCCAAAGGCACTTTCACGCCCCAATCCAAATCACGCGTCATCGCTCTGGCATGCAAACCGCCATCGATCCAAGATTTACACTGACCGTAAACATTGGTCTTCCAGCTTCCTTTTTTACCCTCAACGATCCAATCCTTCAGCCAATTTTCATATTGATCTAATGGCAAATACCAATGTTTGGTTGATTTCAATATGGGCGACTTCCCACTTAATGTAGAAATAGGATTACCCAGATCAGTTGGATTCAAACTACTGCCGCAATTCTCACATTGATCGCCATAAGCTTTATCATAGTTGCATTTCGGACAAGTGCCGGTGATGTATCGATCTGCCAGAAACTGATTGTATTCTTCATCGTAGTATTGTTCCGATTCACGTACTTCAAATGCGCCATTCTCCAAACATTTCAAGAAAAACTCTTGTGCCGTTTGATGATGCAATGCCGAAGAAGTACGATGATAGATATCAAATGAAACCCCTAATTTTTCAAAGGAATCTTTGATCTGAAAATGATATTTGTCAATAATTTCTTGCGGTGTGCAGCCCTCTTTCTTGGCTCGTAAAGTTATGGCGGCACCATGTTCATCCGACCCACAAACATAGACCACATCCTCTCCTTTCAATCTAAGGTATCTTACATAAATATCGGCATTCAAATAAGCGCCGGCCAAGTGGCCAATATGCAACGGGCCGTTGGCATACGGTAAGGCAGATGTAACGGTGTATCTTTTGGGCTGATTCATCGCACGCAAATATAAAAGAAATCACCATACAGGTGAAGCGATTAGCTGATGTCGGTTGGATTATATTGCTGTAAAGTATTGCGATCAAAAAATTATTTTAGCGGCACGAATATGAAATCACCTTTTTTATACGATATCGTCATTTTAACAGACAGCAGGTATGTGGCTCCCAAAGTGTTGAACGACTACAAAAGAAATGTTTTGTTGGAAGATCAATTGATCGCTCAAGCACTAACATCGGAAGGTTATAAGGTTTGGCGCACCAATTGGGATAATGCTGAATTTGATTGGAGTACTACCAAAATGATCCTTTTCAGAACTACATGGGATTATTTTGATCGGTTTGAAGAATTTTTTGATTGGTTAAATGTGGTCCGTTCGAAAACCCAATTGGTTAACTCCTATCATTTGATCCAATGGAACATCGACAAACATTATCTACAAGACCTTCATCAAAAAGGCGTCAAAATAGTGGACACTTATTTTATTGAAAAAGGAGATCAAAGAAGTTTACCTGAAATTTTGGAACATTGCCAATGGAAAGATGCCATTCTCAAGCCTGCCATTGCCGGAGCTGCCCGACATACGTATAAGATTCATTCTAAAAATGTCGAATCATATACCCCTGTCTTCAAAGATTTAATTCAAGAGGAAGCCATGTTACTTCAACCCTTTCAGTACCGGGTGTTAACGAAAGGCGAGGTTAGTTTGATGGCTTTTGGCGGCCAATTCAGTCATGCTATTCTCAAACGAGCTAAGCCCGGAGATTTCAGAGTGCAGGATGATTTTGGCGGCAGTGTCCACGACTACGCAGCCAATGAACAAGAAATTGCCTTTTGCGAAGCTGTTATTCGTGCCTGTCCTGAGCTGCCTGTGTATGCCCGGGTAGATGCCATGTGGAATGACGATAATGAGCTATGCGTTTCTGAAGTAGAAATGATCGAGCCGGAACTGTGGATGCGCAATCATCCCGCAGCAGCTGCTGCTTTTGCAAAGGCTTTAAAGGATTCAATTAAGGAATCAACATAACAACCGGCTTTTTCTTTTTTCTTGACAAAAGAAAGAAACAAAAAGTCAGTGTCTCGTCCTGAAATAGTTTTACACAAATCTATTAAAAAATGGCAATACTTGATTGATGAGTATAATCATTTATATTTACCTGCATGAAAATACCTCCTTATCTCAACCCCGGTGACACCATCGGCCTGACT
>JAGQYH010000040.1 GCA_020436175.1 Bacteroidota bacterium | reverse complement strand
AACCTGCTATGGGGTGTTGAAGTATTTTTTTATGATCAATTTAAAAGCACGGATGATTCAATAGCAGACGTGATTAAAATATTAAAGAATAAAGGAAAAGTGAGTAATGGTGATTTGGTGATCAATACCGCCAGTGTGCCCATAGTGGAAAGAGGAAAAACAAATATGATTAAACTAACGTTAGTAGGAGATTGAACGAAGTCAAATTCAAACGCAAGTTCAAACTCAAACTCAAACACAAACGCAATCAGCCAAACAACCGAAAATCCGAATAACCGAATAACCGAATAACCGAATAACCGAAAATATGAAAGTAGATGTAAAATTATTTGCCAAAATATGCGAAACTGCCGGTGCTCCGGGTTTTGAAACCAGAGTGCGAGACTTAGTATTAAAAGAGATCAAAGGGCATGTGGATAAGGTAGAAGTAGATAATATGGGTAATGTTTATGCCATTAAGAAAGGTAAAGACAGCAGCAAACGTGCCATGGTAGGCGCGCATATGGATGAGATCGGATTTATGGTAAAACATATTGATGACAAAGGTTTTCTAAGATTCAACCCTTTAGGTGGATTCGATCCTAAAACTCTTACAGCACAGCGCGTAATCGTACATGGCAAAAAGGATGTCATAGGCGTTATGGGGAGCAAACCCATTCACATAATGACAGATGAAGAACGCAAGAAGCATTTAGAATTAGACGATTTTTTTATTGATCTAGGTTTACCGGTGGAAGAGGTTAAAAAGATAGTTTCCGTTGGTAACCCCATCACCAGAGAAAGAAAAATGATCGAAATGGGCGAATGCCTGAATTGTAAATCCATTGATAATCGTGTAGCGGTTTACATCCTGATCGAAACGCTCAAGCGAATGAAAAAGCCGGATTATGATGTTTATGGCGTGTTTACGGTGCAGGAAGAGATCGGCATTAGGGGAGCCAGTGTGGCAGCACACAACATCAACCCTGATTTTGGTTTTGGATTAGATACCACCATCGCTTTTGATTTACCCGGCGCTAAACCGGAAGAAGTGATCACCTCTTTAGGGGGCGGAACCGGTATTAAGATCATGGACTCATCTGTGCTTTGTGATTATCGTATGGTAGAATATATGAAGCAAACGGCCGACAAGCACAAGATCAAGTGGCAACCGGAGATCTTAACCAAAGGAGGAACCGATACAGCAGGCATTCAACGTTGGGGAAAGCAAGGGGCAATTTCAGGAGCGATTTCCATTCCTACCAGACATATCCATCAGGTGATAGAAATGGCACACAAAGATGACATATCACGATCTGTTTTGTTGCTGCAACATTGTTTGGAAGATCTGAAGAGTTATGATTGGACCTTTTAACCCCTCTTTAAATCAGTTTTAGAAACTTTAAAGCATATGAAAAGATCTGACATTGGCCAGTTGCCTCCTTTCTACGACACCTATATCAATCAGGTGGAGGATATAGAAATTCTTAGGGCTTTAGAAAATTATGACGCCCTCATGGATGATGAAAGTCTCCAAAAATGCAATATGTTGGGTGATACTGTTTATCAGGAAGGTAAGTGGACGGTAAGAGATATTTTTCAGCATATTATCGATACAGAGCGAATCATGGCCTACAGAGCCTTGCGTTTTGCCAGAAATGACAAAACCGTGCTCGCCGGATTTGATGAAAATCTTTTTGGCGCTGAGATGCAATCAAAGCATAAATCGGTGAATACTTTGGCCATAGAGTTTAATCTTTTAAGACGTGCCAATACCATGATGTTCAAGGAATTTAAACATGAGATCTTAAGACGAAAAGGATTTGTCAACCAAACCGAAATCTCTGTTTTAGCATTGGGTTTTGTTTTGGTCGGACATCAAAAACATCATACACGGGTGATTAAAGAAAAATATTTCCCAATAATTGACTAAGTAAAAAGTTAGTAATAATGAACATCGTTTATAAAACACTGGTTGTGTTTTTCATCACGCTTTTAATTTGGAGCTGTGAACCGACTACCTCGCATTCAGGTAAAGTGATAAAAGTAAAGGATGGTGACTCCATCGTCGTTTTAGACAGCTTGAATCAACAAATTGAAATTAGATTGGCCTACATAGATGCCCCGGAAATAGGTCAGGATTTTAGTAAGGTTTCCAAAAAATACTTGTCTGATCTCATATTCGACAAACAGGTAACTTACAAAGAAGTACAAAAACCCGGTCGATATGGCAGGGTAATCGCCGAAATAACCTTGCCGGACGGCACCAATGTCAATAAAAAATTGGTAGCAGAAGGTATGGCATGGCATTACATTAACTTTTCCGGTGGTAAAACCTACGAAAAACTGGAAGAAGATGCTCGTTCGAAATACAAGGGATTGTGGGGACAGTTTCAACCGGAAGCGCCCTGGGAGTATAGACTGGCACATTAATTGACAAGAAAACCTATAAGTAGATACATTAACTACTTTTAGGTGACCATTGAAAATAAGATGAAACAATTTATCATTTTAACATTGCTGTTTTGGGTTGGTTCTTCAAACGCACAAACAGCCGACGAACTTAACAAGCGTTCATTAGAATTACTACAACAAGGAGAAATGGAGGCAGCTATTCCAATTTTGCAACAAGCTGCTGATGCCGGTCATGCGGAAGCCCAGTTTAACTTAGGTTATTGCTATTATGCAGGCATTGCTGTGGAACAAAACTATGAGAAAGCCATTGAATTAATTTCTAAATCGGCTGACCAGGGATTCAATGAAGCAATCTTTCAAATGATGATCAATTATGCCAGTGGAAACGGTGTAGAGCAAGATTATGACAAAGCATTTGAATTTGCCTTAAAGTGCGCTGCTAATGATGATGAAACTTGTATTTGGAATGTGATCAATTGCTATTACGATGGTATAGGGGTTGCTAGAGATGTAAATCAAGTAATGATTTGGTCTATCCGATTGGCCAAAATGGAAAATCCCGACAACGCAGTTAAACGAGAACACATTACTTCTTCCAGATTTCAGTTGGCTTATATGTATAAGGAAGGAACCGATATTGAACAAGATCTCTACAAAAGTTATCAGTGGTTTCTTGTATACAACGAATCAAAAAGTGACTTTCCAAGTGAGCAACAAGAGCACGTTATCCAAGATATTGAGGCGTTGGAAGAGCAATTGACGGTAGATCAATTAGCATTAGCCGCTAAGGAAGCGGAAAAGATCTTAGGACGACCATTAAAAAATCTGGATCATCTATATCAGGTCGAAAAAAAGTAATGACGTTTAAATATTTGCGCTCCTAAATTAAATAGAGATACAACGCATTCTAGCCCAAACCAAATAAAAACATTTCAAATTTTTGTACATTCATTCCATCCTAATGATTTGGTCTCAAATGATAAAATATTCATGAATCAGCTGTCTGCTTATGTACGATCTTCCTTATCATAAAGAACAAGATGAAGCCACAATCAAAGCTTTCATTAAACAATACCCTTTTGCCTTCCTGACAGGTTGCGACAAAAATCATCTTCCTATAGCCACACAAGTGCCTCTTTTCGTGGAAGAAATTAATGGTAAACAAGTTCTTCGCGGACACATCATGAAAAACACTGATCATCATAAAGCATTTTTACAAAACAACAATGTGCTCGCCGTTTTCACCGGAAAACACACTTATGTTAGTGGCACATGGTACAGCAATCCCAATATGCCTTCGACCTGGAATTATATGAGTGTGCATGTCAGAGGCACAATTCGATTTCTAAAAGATGAAAACTTGGAAGAAATACTGCGCATGACCTCACTCTATTTTGAGGATAATAACCCGAAATCCTCCACTGTTTTTGATAATTTGCCGACATCCTTTAAACAAAGGGTGATGCACGCCATCGTGGGCTTTGAGATAGAGATCCAAAAAATCGATACGGTTTTTAAATTAAGTCAAGACCGGGATGCGGAAAGCTATCAGAATATCATCAAAAAACTAAAAGATCAAAATGAAGATGGACGTGTGATCGCTGAAGAAATGGAGAAAAGGACACATTTGTTATTCCCGAAGATATAAATTATAGTGGTTGACTAATCATATATTTTAAGCTCTGCCAAATTATAACTCACGACACATTAAAATTCAATTGGATTCCATACATTAGGATGAACAAACAGCTTTGGATGCGCCGCAATTTATCTACAACAGTTAATTTGAATAGATAATGCTTTAAAACTTTCAACTACAAAAAGTAATGACAAATGAGTAAAAAAGGCATCATTCAAAAAATTCTACATTTCCCATTAACCAAAATAATTGTTGGAATTATAGTTGTCGCAGGGGTCTACGTACTATTTAACATGGCACTGGTACAGATTTTTAAAACAGATGTCTTAACCGAAGATGTTATCAGTTTGGTCATAGCCTTAATCTCTACAATTCTATCGGTCATCACTTACGTTTTACTGTTCAAATTTTATGAAAAAAGAGAGATTAAAGAGCTATCTACCAATGGCTTGGCTAAAAACTTATCAGTTGGATTGTTGCTTGGCTTTGTATTACAATCATTGACAATTCTAGTAATCTTTTTCAATGGAGGGTATTCCATAATATCCGTTAACCCCATTGTTTTTATTATTCCGCCTTTTGCCATGGCATTCTCTTCTGCCATCTTTGAAGAAATTTTGTTTAGAGGAATAATTTTTAGAGTAATGGAAGAAAAGTTGGGCAGTTATGTTTCATTGATAATCTCTGCAGTTATTTTTGGTTTGTTACACATGTCTAACCCCAATAGTTCTTTCATAGCGGGAGTTGGATTAGCTATTCAAGCGGGACTGTTATTGGCAGCAGCTTATATTTTTACAAGAAACCTATGGTTTCCAATTGCGATACATTTTGCCTGGAACTTTACTCAATCAGCTATTTTTGGGGCTAATGTTTCAGGCATTACACTTTCTAAAACACTAATTACATCTAAAATAAGTGGTGTTGATTGGATTACTGGTGGACCTTTCGGACCGGAAGGATCAATTCAGGCCACATCATTTTGTTTAATGGCAGCTATTATTCTTTTAATTTTGAACCACAAACAAGGAAAGATTATAAAACCTTATTGGAAAAAATAAAATTCAAGAATACTGATATACATAGCGGCAAGAGTGATGAAATTCAGATCAAAAAGATTATAATACTTAACTCACAATTACTTTCAAAAAACCATATAAACCTAAATGATAAACACTAAAATGAGATATCTTCCTATCATCACCCTTATCATAGCTTTGTTGGCTAGCTGTCAAACCATTAGTGAAAAATCTAACGTTTCAGCGGACATAGAAGAACATACAGAAAAGCCTGTTATATCTATAGATACGACAACTCCAAAAGTCACCGGTATTGGTGGTATTTTCTTTTATTCCGACCAGCCTGAGAAGACCAAAGCGTGGTATTCCCAAAATTTAGGAATAATCATCAATGATTGGGGTTCATCGAGTTTTGAGTCGAGAGATATAAACGATTCAGAAAAGATCAATTCCCTTCAATGGAAACCTTTTAAAACCGGTGATCAGTATTTTTCGCCCTCCGAGCAGCCTTTTATGATCAACTATCAGGTGCAAAATATAGAAGCACTTTTAAGTCAGTTGGAAGAAAACGGTGTTACCATATTAGACAGCATTGTAGCCTATGAAGGCATTGGAAAATTTGTCCACATTATGGATGAAGAAGATAATAAAATAGAGCTTTGGGAACCGGAGTATTAAGTCAAAATAGAATAAAATGGAAAAGATAACCGTAACCACCACAATTAAAGCTAACCTTGAAAAGGTTTGGGCCTATTGGACACAGCCCGAGCACATCATTCAATGGAATTTTGCCGCTGAGGAATGGTGTTGCCCGAGAGCAACCAATGAA
Source organism: Bacteroidota bacterium (assembly GCA_020436175.1). GTDB lineage: Bacteria > Bacteroidota > Bacteroidia > Chitinophagales > JADIYW01 > JAGQYH01. Next base: position 7,979 of record JAGQYH010000040.1, on the reverse strand, counting down.
CTTCAAAGTGGCGGCTCATTCAATTGGCGTATGGAATCCAAGGACGGCAAAATGGGATTTGATTTTGTCGGGACGTATGACAAAATCATCGAAAATGAACTGATCACTTATAAAATGCCGGATGGCAGACAAGTAGACATTACTTTCGAAAGTACCGGTGAAGAGGTGATTGTAAAAGAAATTTTTGATCCGGAGCAAATCAATCCGATAGATTTGCAAAGAAACGGATGGCAAGCAATTCTAGAGAATTTCAAAAAACATGTAGAGTCGGCAGTTTAAATTAACAAGTATTGCCCCAATAATAAAGTGATCGCCTACCGATTGAAATACCAAGATATTGAAGTAACTTGTATAGTATATCAATCATGGAGTCCAGCGACCATTATAAAACGGGGTATATCCGAAGAACCACAAGAGTAGGAAGAAAAAAATAAGATCATGCCTAAATATGTAATTGAAAGAGAAATACCCAATGCAGGTTCTCTTACACCCGACCAATTAAAAGGAATTTCACAAACTTCTTGCGCCGTTCTGAACAAATTAGGGCCGACCATCCAATGGGTGCAAAGCTATGTCACCGGCGATAAAATTTATTGTGTTTACCATGCACCAAACGAAGCTATGGTTCGCGAGCATGCCGCACAAGGTGGATTTCCGGCCAATAAGATCAGCAGAGTATCTACCATTATTGATCCGACAACGGCGGAGTAATTCGCATTAGATATTTTTTCTACTACTTATTATAGGGTTGAAAAATTATTAACGGAAGCATTGAATTCTGGTTACGCCTATAGCCTTCTTGTCAAAAGTTTTCTCCGATAAACGAAAATCTGATCAGGCATCGAATTTTCATGTTCGTGATCATCAATACATTAAAAAAGATCTGGAAAAGACTTGGTAATTCTTTTTGTCACAGTACAGTCAAGGTTGTGTCATAAGTGCAAGTCAGACCTTACTTTTTAAAACTTATATCTCAATTTAGTATTCATAACGGATACGAAATGAACAAAATGAGAGATTTTCCGTCCATCAATGCGAGCTCAATGGCTGATATTGCTTTTCTACTTTTAATCTTCTTTTTGGTGACCACTACATTGGACATGGACAAAGGAATAAGCGTAAAACTTCCCGATTGGAATATCACTCCTACTACAACACCTATCCATCAACGCAATATTTTAGAAATTTTAGTCAACGGTCAAAATGAACTGTTGGTGGAAGGTCAGTTAACAGCTCTAGAAGACCTACAAATAAAAGCCATTCAATTTATAGACAACAACGGTAAACGATCTTGTTCCTATTGCAAGGGAAACGGCAGTAGCAATAGCAGTGACCATCCGGCCAAGGCGATCATCTCCCTTTCCAGCCATCCACAAACCGATTATAATACCTATATCCAAGTTTACGATCAACTTTTGATGGCTTACCATACTTTAAAAAACGATATTTCGAACCAACAATACCAACTGGAATATAAAGCACTGCGACCTGAACAAAAGAAAATAATTGAAAAAATGTACCCGATAATGATTTCAGAAAACCTTCCAAACGACATATAAAATCATTGATAATTGACGTTAAACACAAGGTATAACTTAACATAACTCAGGATTTATAAAGCGTTTAAGAAGTATTTATGCACAAATATCTAAAGGAAGACGAATTATTGTGGGAGAAAAAATAAGAATATTGGTTTAAAATCTAGAAAGACACTATATTAGTCCGCGATTTGAAAAATTAAAAAATCAAAAAGATCAAATTAAACATTATGAAAAAGTTCTCAACTTTAATAGCTATCACAGCAGTTAGCTTAATTTCTACTACATCTGTATTTGCTCAAGAGGCTGAAGCTTCAGGTGGTGCCGGTTTAACAACTTTAAAAAAGTACTTTATTGACGGAGGACCATTCTTCATGTCTTTGGTACTTATTTGTCTGATCATCGGACTAGCCGTTTGTATTGAAAGAATAGTAACGCTAAGTTTAGCACAAACCAACACTAAAAAATTATTAACCAGAATTGAAAGTGCTTTACAAGATCACGATGTAGATCAAGCGAAAGAAATCTGCAAGAGCACAAGAGGTCCTGTTGCCAGCGTATTGTACCAAGGATTGGATAGAGTAAAAGAAGGTTTAGGAATAGTTGAAAAATCAGTTATTTCTTATGGCTCTGTACAAATGGGTATTTTAGAAAAAGGCTTGACTTGGATAGCATTATTCATCGCATTGGCACCGATGTTAGGATTTACCGGAACAGTAATCGGTATGATTCAGGCATTCGAGGATATCGCCACTGCAGGTGATATCAGCCCGGCAGTAGTAGCAGGTGGTATTAAAGTAGCCTTGATCACAACGTTGTTTGGTTTGATCGTAGCCATTATTCTTCAAATCTTTTACAATTTTATCGTTTCTAAAGTAGATGGTATTGTGAACAGAATGGAAGATGCTTCTATTTCTTTATTAGATATGGTTGCTCGATACGACATTTCTAAACACTCAGAAAACTAAGAAAAATGGATGCAATTTTAAATTTCATGGGTAATGGCGGCCTCATCATCGCTATTATACTATTGATAGTAGCAATTGTGGCATCAATTATTAGACCGCTATACGATTTAGCTACCGATTTTGCCGAATCAAAAAAGGCATTGATCGGTGTATTAGGACTTGTTGTTCTAGTGCTTATAGGCTTTGCGTTAGCCGGTGGAGAAGTACCGCAATATGCAGTAGAAAAAGGAATTAGTGCAAAAGAATTTAGAATGATAGGTGCAGCCATTAATACGGCTATAATTGCCATTGTTATTGTGGCAGTTTATTTAGTAGTGGATATCGTTTTAAATATTGTAAGAAATTAAAATTATGGCAAGAAGAGAAAGTCCGGAAATCAATGCGAGTTCGATGGCTGATATTGCCTTCTTACTATTGATTTTCTTTTTAGTGACTACTACGATTGATACAGATAAAGGAATGCTGGTAAAACTTCCACAGTGGGTTGAGCCGGATGAACTCCCACCACCGGATGAAGCCAACAAAAGAAATGTGTTGGAAATTTTGGTGAATCGTTATGATCAATTGTTAGTTGATGGTGAATTAATGACCATTGAAAACTTAAAGAAAACCACCAAAAAATTTGTGGCTAATAATGGAGATGGAACTTGTTCTTATTGTCAAGGATCTAGAGATCCGAATATGAGTGACAATCCTCAGAAAGCCATTGTATCGCTTAAGAATGACAGAGCTACCAGTTATGATATGTACATTTCAGTTTACAACGAATTGCAGGCTGCGTATAATGAATTAAGAGATGAATCTGCTATGAAAGAGTATGGTAAACCTTTTGATGATTTAAACGATCCTGCCCAAACGGAAGAAACTGAAAAAGACAAAATCAGGGACAAATGGCCAATGAGAATTTCTGAAGCAGAGCCTGAAGCTTACGGTGAAGAAAATTAAAATTAAATCAATATGTCACAAGAACACGCTGTAGCACATAAATTTCAAAGATCAACCGGTAAGGAGACGCCCAAAATCAGTACTTCTTCTTTGCCTGATATCATATTCATTCTTTTATTCTTCTTCATGATGGTAACGGTGATGAGAGATTCATCTTTAAAGGTGAAAAACGTTTTACCTGCAGCCACAGAAGTACAGAAGATGGAAAAGAAGTCATTGGTGAACTTCATGTATGTAGGAGCTCCGGTTGAAAAATACAGAGCGGAAGTGGGAACTGCTCCAAGATTACAATTAGATGACCAATTTGCTGATCCGGAAGATATCGGAGCATGGGTGCAAGTATTAAAATCAAATACTGCTGAAGACCTAAAGAGTAAATTGATCTACTCTTTAAAGGCTGACAAAGAAGTAACGATGGGTCTTATTTCTGACATCAAACAAGAAATGAGAAAAGCAGAAGCTTTAAAATTATTATACTCAACTCAGGTAAGGAGCGAAGTATATTAACCACTATAATTTGATCAAAGTGCAAAGGTTATTCGTTATCGGATAACCTTTTTTTATGTCTATTATTTTGCTAAATGCCTTACAATGGAATATCGAATAGCCAACTAATAAAAGGCAAGTGCTTCCAGCTCATCCTCGATTAAGCCTTTTACGATACCTCCTAGGTGTCTCCTGCAAGGGACACTGAGGATTAACCTTCTTTAAATTCAGCAATGATCAAAATGAGATGGCAAAATAAACCTCAAGGTCCTCTTCCGCTTGTTGCTAATGCTTAAGTATAGGAACGCGAGAGACTTTGAGGCGGTATAGAAAGCAGTTAACACAAGTCTAAACCTTTTAAAGACAGCTAACATTCAGACATAAAAAAAGGCCCGCCTGCGAAAGCGAGCCTTATCAATAATGTCCCTGGGTTTTTGGTGTCCGGTTTTTATGCTTGAGGGCTATGTTTGGGGGTTAGTATATCCGGTTTTTATGCAGGGTTTCTACTAATAACAAAATAGCTCTTCAATTAATCTACATTATCGTGAAGGAATGAGTTGTTCTCTTTAATCTCAGGTTTGCCTTCATAATTATCTTCTAAATGATATTTGCTTAAATTACTTTCATTTGAACGCTGTTCCTTTGCAAACTCAACATTCTTTCTTACATACGCCGGTTCATTCTCCATATCGCGTAAGCTTTGATTGTTTTTGATCTTGTTGATGCTGACGATATTCTTCAAACGCATCATTCGCTCGCGTTGAACCTCAGCCATATTAGGCTTGCTAGCGGTAGTTTGCTCATTATTATCGTCTTTGGAATCATCCGAGAACAGTTCCATTGAAAAAGAATTGGAAGCCGTCATATCAAATACATCGTCCTCTTCTTCGGTGTCACAATCGATCTCATCTTCCTTTGTGAAAGAGAAGTCATTGCCATACTCTTCCGGATCTACTACTGCAACTTCCTTGCTATTGTCCACTTCCGGTTGATCGATATCATCTTCCAAAAAAGACATATTGCTTTCCATTGATGTAAAATCATTGGTTACTTCCGGTTGAGGTACTATTCTTTCCGTGTATCCCTGTTGCGGAGCATCTTCTTTCTCCTGAACAGTTGGAGCAATAGCCGTTGGCTTAGCAACTTCTTCGTTCAATGTATGAACAATTTTTTGCGGCTTGCTTTGCTCTACCGTATTCTTGATCTTATTGCCTTCAAAACCGGTCGCAATTAAGGTAACGGCAATCTCAGATTCTAACGTATCGTCATAACAAACTCCCCAGATGATCTCTGTTTCATTGGCAGCAGCTTGCTGTACATATTCAGTGATCAAAGTTACTTCATCCATACGGATCTCTTCGGAACCGGATGTAATATTCAACAAGATACCTTTGGCACCATGAATATCGTTATCGCTCAATAAAGGAGACGACATAGCTGCATCTACGGCATGAATGGCTCTGTCTTCACCGGAAGCTTTTCCTGTTCCCATTAAAGCTACACCGCTGTTTTGCATTACTGTTTTAACATCTTCAAAATCCACATTGATCAATCCTGATTTTGTAATGATCTCTGAAATACCCTTTGCAGCAGTAGATAAAATGCTATCCGCATTGCCAAAGGCTTCGGTTAGTGATAAATTACCGTAGATGTCTCGTAATTTATTGTTGGAAATAACGATCAAAGCATCTACGTTTTTACGCATTTCTTCTATCCCTGCATCTGCCTTTTCCTTTTTACGTTTTCCTTCAAAATCGAAAGGTACAGTAATGATACCTACCGTAAGAATGCCCAAATCCTTTGCGATTTTAGCTACTTCAGGAGCACCACCGGTACCGGTTCCGCCACCCATTCCTGCGGTGACAAAAACCATTTTAGTATTGATCGATAGTAAATCTCTAATTTCTTCTTCAGATTCAATAGTGGCATTTTTACCTACTTCAGGCATGGCTCCTGCTCCTCTTCCATTAGTAAGCGTTGGCCCTAACTGTATCTTGTTGGGGACGGGACTCATTTCCAATGCTTGTGAATCTGTATTGCAGATCACAAAATTTACGCCTCTGATGCCTTGCTCATACATGTAGTTAACGGCATTGCTTCCGCCGCCGCCAACACCTATTACTTTTATAATACTGGATTGTTCTTCTGGCATATCAAATACTATCGACATAATTTCTAATTTTTTTTTTCTATAATTTATTCTACTTGATCTAATTAATGTGGGGTATCCTGGAAATCATCTTCAAGATCCTTTTCTAACCACTGTTTACTTTTGGTAATGATATTTTTTAACCAGTTACCGGATTGAGCACCTTCATATTCCTTATTCTTTTCAGTGTTTCTCTCTTTCTTTTCCGGTTCATTCAAAGGTTCTACCTCATCCACATCAATGTCTAAAGTTGCTTCTACTATCTCCTCTTTCTCCTCTTCTTTAGGCATTGCTCTCAACCATTCTGTTTCCTTATCTAATTCTGCTTCATGGAAGGCTCTAATAGCTAAACCAATACCGGTCGCAAAAATCGGGTTGTTGACCTCTTTCATTTTAGTGGATGCCAAGTGCTCATTCGGAATACCGATTCTAGCTTCCATACCTGTTACCAACTGTGTTAGCTGAACGAGGTGTTTCAATTGAGAACCACCGCCGGTTAAAACAATACCACCGATCAACTTCTTGTCAAAATCAGAACCTCTCAATTCAAAATGAACGTGTTCCAAAATCTCTTCCATTCTCGCCTGAATGATATGGGATAAATTCTTGATCGAAATTTCCTTATGATTTCTTCCTCTCAATCCAGGAATCGCCACAATCTCATTGTCTTGGGTTTCCAAAGCCAATGCAGAGCCAAATTTTAATTTCAAACTCTCCGCTTGGTCTCTTAAGATCATGCAGCCTTTCTTAATATCTTCGGTGATAATATCGCCGCCAAATGGAATTACGGAAGTATGTCTGATAATGCCTTCCTCAAAAATGGCAATATCCGTGGTACCACCTCCAATATCCACCAATGCAACACCGGCTTCTAACTCTTCTTTGCTCAATACCGCTGCTGCAGAAGCCAAGGGTTCCAATACTACATTTTTCACTTTCAATCCGGCTTTGATCACACACTTATTAATATTGTGAATAGCGCCGGCCTGACCTGTGATGATGTGGAAATTACCTTCTACTCTTACACCCGCCATACCGATTGGCTCCTTAATACCTTGCTCATTATCGACAATATAATCCTGCGGTAGAACGTGAATGATCTTATCTCCCGGAGGCAAGCTTAATTTATGCATATCCCCGATCAACTTTTGAATATCCTTCTCATCAATCTCAATATCCACATTGTCTCTCACCAATATGCCTCTGTGTTGCAAACTTTTAATATGCTGTCCGGCAATGCCCACCAACACTTCGACGAACTTAATTCCCGATTGCGCTTCTGCTTGTTCAACCGCCTTTCTGATAGCGTGAACGGTTTTATCAATATTGGTAACCACCCCTCTTTTAACACCAAAAGATTGAGATATCCCAATACCTAAAATTTCAACTTTACCGAACTCATTTTCTCTGGCAACTAATGCGGCAACTTTAGTTGTTCCAATGTCTAATGCAGTAATAATTCTTTCCTTCATTCTAATACTTTTTTACTTTGAGCAAACCACTTGATTTTTATATTTTACATTAATCACTTTATAGGCATTCCAGCCTGTTTTAGTTAAGCCTTCTTTGTAAAAGACCTTTAACCTTTTGATTTTGTCTTCCAGTTGTTGACTGTTGCCAATAACCACCACATGATTTCCAACACGCGGCACTAACTCCATTTCTCCCTTGTCGGTAATATCCATCTGACCGAACTGAGCCGTTAGGAAAGGATCTTCTAACAAGTAATCCATCACAATTTTAATGTCCTTGCTTCGTTCTGTTGCTATGTAACCCGTATCCGCTCCATTATCTGCAATAAAGCCGGTCACCACTGGAACATTGGCCGTATATTGACCGGAAACCGGAAACTTATAACCACTTGGATCAACGTAATATGATTTCATGTTTGGA
>JAGQYH010000409.1 GCA_020436175.1 Bacteroidota bacterium | reverse complement strand
GATCAGTGCTTTGAAAGATGGAAAAGTGATCGTTAGAGGAGAAGACGGCGTTCAGGAATTTAAAATCAAGAGCGGCATTGTGGAAGTGTTGAACAATAAAGTATCTGTATTGACAGAAGGCCTATTAGATGATTAACTTTACAAACAAGAAGAAAGAGAAAGAAAAGGGAAGTCGGTTTGGCTTCCCTTTTTTTATGCAATGTCATTTCGTATAATATGATCAATATTTCGTTCCGCTAAAGCGCCAACTGTAAATGCAGGGTTGCCGCCAACCAATCCCGGGATCAAAGTGCTGTCATTAATGTAAAAGTTTTGATAACCTTCTAATCTTCCGTAATCATCTGTGGCTTGACCAATTACACAGCCGCCTAAAGGATGATAAGTTACGTTTTTGGAGAACTGATCTTGAATAATCAAACTGTCTGTAAAACTTCCTTCATTATTGGAATTAACCCTGTCACACCAATTTTTTACGGCATCGATCACTTTATCGACCCCATTACTCGACCATTCCAAATCTAATTGATCGGTATCCGGGTTATATTCAAATGAGCCTCTATAATCCGTAACGCCCAAACCAACATTGAAAATACTTTTTAGATCAAATCCCGGAATAATCAAACTAATGGGTTGAGGAATCGCTTCCACAAAAACAGGTGTAATGGGATTGTCCACTTCATAAACACCTTCTGCAGGAACAAATGCGGTATAACTTCCAGTATTTTCCCGAATACTTCGTCGAAAGAACGTTTTACCGTTGGTGCCAAAACCTTTGCCTACTTGTGAGTTAACAGCCGGTAGATCGCCGTTGTGTTTTGATCGGAGCAAAATTTTAATGGTATTCGGAGTGCCGGCACAGAGAAATAAGTATTTACAAGTAAATTGTTTGGTTCTGATGGTCATTCCATTTTCTGCCAATTGATCTAAGGTAATTTTATAACCATCATTACCAAGATCCTCGATTCTAATGGCCTCATGCAGCGAATAAAGATCAACATTACCGGTATGGATAGCTTGGGGAATATAGTTTTTATCCAAGCTCTTTTTTCCATTATGGCTATATCCAAACATGCCGTCACCATGTAGAAAATCTTTAGGAAGCTCACCATTTAATTCTTGCCGAATGACATCCCAATCATAGCAAGCCGGCAGTCTTGTTGAGGTCATGCCTGCATTTTCTATTTGCTGTTTGAAAGCTCTTGCGTATTTATAAAATATGGATTGGTATATATCATCCGGTATATGACTAATGTTGATGAGGTTGGCTACTTTTGAATAATAGTTGGTCACCATGTCATCGTAATTCACTTCCGAAGGAAATACATATTCAAAGATGGATTGCGCAGGCGTGACAAAGGTACCGCCAAATGCCAAAGAACCGCCACCAACACCTGCGGCATTATAAATACTCATATTAGGATGATGGTGTTCTTCTAAAATGCCGGTGTACTCTTCCAACGGCATGGTTAAATTAACCAATGGAATAGTAAACTGTTTGCTTTTCCAAGCAGCCTTTTTATTGGGTGGAAGAAAAGGGGAAAAATCATGCTGTAACCAAGAACGCCCTCTTTCTATCAAGGCGGTTTTTACGCCGGCCTGTCCCAATCTTAAAGCTGATACTGCACCACCGAAGCCTGTGCCAATCACAATGGCCTCGTATTCTTTGGTTAACTCATAGTCCAAGCTATCCATAATGCAACCAGGTAAGGCAGAAGCCATTCCGGCCAAGGCAGATAACTTCACAAACTTTCTTCTATTCATGGGCATTTTTTACTCTTTTGTTCAATGGTGATGGATATTGATAAAAGTAGTGTTTTGTACACTTTTATTGTTAATTATTTATAGGGATTGATAGATGAAATGAATTAATGCCAAAACAAGTTTTAGCCTTGATATACATAAAGTAATAGGCTGATTAAGGTTGCTGCCAACCCATCCCGGGATTAAAGTGCTGTCATTTATATAAAAGTTTCGATAGCCTTCCAAGCCTATTTGGGCGCAACCTTCCCCAAACTAGCCGGATAATTAACCAAACTATGGG
>JAGQYH010000408.1 GCA_020436175.1 Bacteroidota bacterium | reverse complement strand
TCCAATAAAGACTGTGTCCAAAACTGGCATATCTGCTGAGGATCATTACGATTTCACCAAAAAAATGGGTTTGCCCTATGGGCCGTTATTCCAAACCGTTCAAAGTATCCATCATGACGTTAAAGTTTGGATTGGAAACATCAAAGTGGACGAATCAATTCTTCCTCAGATCAAGAGATATGGTTTGCACCCAACTTTATTGGATGGTTGCTTGCAGGTGGCTTTGAATGTCAGTCGGCATAAAGTGAGCGGAGCAACTTATGTTCCGGTATATATTGAACAATTGTATATTGCTGATAGTGTGTCTGAAATTGACCATTGTCAGGTAATCATAGAAGAACATGCTTCCGGAGCCGATTGGATCGATACTGATCTGATTGTAAAGCAAAATGACCGCGTATTGCTAAAAATGATCGGCTTTAAAATGAAAAAGCTGGAATCTATTGGAAGTGAAAAGCAAAACATTGATGATTTACTGTACCAAGTAGAATGGGAAACTTACGAATTTAAAAATCAAAAAGCTGCTGAAAAATCTCTCGTTTTAAAACACAAATCAAAAGATGCTACTGTAGAGGTAGAATATTCCGGAAACACAAAATCAATCAATTTTAATGATGCCAATGTGTGGCATTCTATTGCTCAAGACTCTGATGGTTTAACTATTATATTTCATGCTTTCGATACATCTGATGGATCATTTTCTATTGAAAAGTTCTATTCCGATCAAGCCACTTATACTTTTGGTCTTACTCAGCTGATACAACAATTAAGCAAAGCCAATAAGGCGCCAAAAATCATATTGGTCACCAAAGCTTGCCAATCATTTGAAAATGATCAGCTAAATTTAAATCTTGCTCCGCTTTGGGGAATGGGAAGAGTCATCTTGAATGAGCATCCTGAGTTTAATTTTACCCGCATTGACCTCAGCAACAAATCTTCCTTTCAAGAAGCGGAACTGCTTCAAAAAATCATTCAGGAAGATACTGCAGAAAACGAATGGGTAATCAGAAATAACAAGGCTTTTGTCGCTCGTTTGGATCATTACTCTACTAAAGATGACGCTTCTGAAAAATTAAGTTTGGTGCCTGCCAATGGAAAAGCGTATAAAGCCATCATCGATCAACCGGGCGTTATCGACAACCTTTCATTTAAAGAAATTATCCGAACCACTCCTGCCCAAGATGAAGTAGAAGTTGAGGTAAAAGCGCTAGGGATAAATTTTATGAACTTAATGTCCGTTTTGGGCATATATCCCGGCAAAGAAAATGGTTTTGCCACCCTGGGCATTGAGTGCTCGGGAGTGGTCACTAAAGTCGGAAAAAATGTTGATCATTTATCCGTTGGCGATGAAGTATTGGGCATGGCTTATGACAGCATGGCCAGCCACGTTATCTTACATGCCGGACTTTTAAGAAAAAAGCCATCGCACTTGAGTTTTCAAGAAGCCGCCACTATTCCGGCAGTATTTTTAACTTCCTATTATGCCTTGGTTTATTTAGGCAGACTAAAAAAAGGAGAAAGAGTGTTGATTCATTCTGCTACAGGTGGTGTGGGATTATCCGCCATACAAATTGCAAAAGCCATTGGTGCAGAAATATTCGCCACTGCCGGTACCAAAGAAAAAAGAGATTTATTGGTCAGTTTGGGTATTGACCATGTTTATGATTCCAGAACACTTGATTTTGCGGCACAGATCAAAAAAGATACGAACGGTGAAGGCATCGACATCGTTTTGAACTCCTTAACCGGAGAAGCCATGATAAGAAGTATGGAGTTGCTAAGAAGTTTCGGACGGTTCTTAGAAATTGGTAAAAAAGATGTTTACGAGAACAGTCGATTAGGCTTGTCGGTTTTTGATAAAGCCATTAGCTATTCAATGATCGATCTTGAAAAAATGCTTTTTGAAACACCTGACTTTTTGGGTGAGTTATTGGAAGAAGTATTGAAGCATTTTGAATCCGGAACATACCAACCGCTTCAATTTCAATCATTTGGTGTTAGTGAAGTTAAAAAGGCATTTGAATTTATGTCAAAAGCCAAACATCTTGGCAAGATCA
>JAGQYH010000407.1 GCA_020436175.1 Bacteroidota bacterium | reverse complement strand
GCGGCATGGAGTACTTTAAGCAGTTTCACAACTTCCTATTGGAAAACGGAGTGTACTTAGGTCCTTCCGGTTACGAGGTTGGATTTATCTCAAGAGCCCATACCAAAGCCATTATTGATACCACCATTGAAAAGATGAAGCAAGGATTCGACTTTGTTTTTAAGGGATAATGCTTTACCTTATCACGAGAGACTGAGTGTATGCCTAAAAGAAATCTGCTATATTTTGTATTTGCCGCTTTTCTTTTGATCATCTTTGTGAGATGGGGTGTTTTGGTTCATCAAAAGAACAGAAATGCCTACAATGATAAATTGGCTTTGTATGACCTCATCATTGACATCGACACCTCAGAAACTACGCGTCAATTGTATGATCAGGAAGTGACCCGACTCAATGAGCAATACCAACGTCAAAAGATTACCATCGCCACGGAAGCCCTCATTTTTCTTGTCTTACTGCTTTTGGGCATCATCAGGGTATTTATCTACTTCAAGAAGGAAATTGATCTTGCCTTACAACAAAGTAACTTCTTGTTATCCATCACGCATGAACTGAAATCGCCTTTGGCCAGTGCCTTGCTGAATATCCAAACCCTACTCAAGCGCAATCAATTAGATGTCGAACGTCAACAAAAACTATTGTCTAACAGTCATGAGGAACTGGAACGACTCAGAGCATTGGTCGATAAATTGTTATTGGCGGCCAAAATGGATGGCAAAGAGATCGTTTACGAAAAATCGGTTTTAAACATTTCCGAATTGTACCAAAAGGTGTTTGATAATTACTTCGATCAGTATAAAGATCATTATAGGATGACGGCTTCCATAGAACCGGAATTACAAATTATGGGTGATCCGATATTGATCGCTAGTATTTTCACCAACTTAATGGACAATGCCATCAAATATTGCCAAACAAAAGGACAGATTGAAGTTTCTTTGAAAGGCAATGATCGTAATGTGATCCTAACCGTAAAAAATGACGGTCGCCCCATTTCAAAGATCGATAAAACACGGGTATGGGATAAATTTTACCGGATTGGTGATGAAAACACACGTTCCACCAAAGGCACGGGTTTGGGATTGTACATTGTAAAGGAAGTGGTCGAAGCGCATAACGGGCAAGTGGGCATTGTAGATAGTTCGGAGGGCGTCATTTTTAAGATCACCTTTCCCGGATTATGACAGTGAGCTGACATATTTGGAATAATTTGTGCGTTAGAGAATTATTGACCACTCAAAAAACAATCGTATGCCTGATCAACAAAGAATATTACTCGTAGAAGACGAACAACATTTACAGGAGGTTATCCAACTCAACCTTGAATTAGAGGGATATGAAGTAGTTACTGCTGACAGAGGCAAACAGGCTTTGAAAAAATTCAGGGAACAAGCTTTTGATCTGATCATTTTGGATGTTATGTTGCCGGAAATCGATGGATTCACGCTTTGCGAACAGATGCGTTTGAGCAATGATACCATTCCTATTCTCTTCCTCACGGCAAAAGACACCGGAAAGGATAAAATTGCCGGACTCAAAAAAGGGGCAGACGATTACATGACCAAACCTTTTAATTTGGAAGAGTTTTTATTGCGTGTAAAAGTACTGGCTAAAAGAAGTTTGCATTTAAAAGCAGATGGCAGCGATTTGCAATCCTATTCATTCGGTAATAATGATGTCAACTTCAATACCTATATCGCCAAAGGGCAGCAAGGCGTTTTTAATCTTACGAAAAAAGAAGTGGCTTTGCTCAAATTATTAATCGAAAGAAAAAATGAGGTAGTTTCCAGAGAAGAGATCCTTCAATTTGTGTGGGGTTATGATGTTTTTCCTTCGACACGTACGATTGATAATTTTATTCTGAATTTCAGAAAACACTTCGAGAAAGATCCAAAAAATCCGGAATTCTTTCATTCTATAAGAGGTGTGGGTTATAAGTTTGTGGTATAGGGTTTTAGATCTTTTCAACCACCCCTATTCCGCTAATGCGGAATTTTCCCCTCCTTGTACCCTCGTTTCACTCGGAAGGATGGGAGGTTTCGCGTTTTTGATAGAGGAAC
>JAGQYH010000406.1 GCA_020436175.1 Bacteroidota bacterium | reverse complement strand
GCAGCTTTTCTTTTTTCAACGGTTACTTGCTCTCCTCCGCTTCTGGATGGCCAGTGGTTAACAAAAACATGCAGTTTCTCTCCATTTAACAAACCTTCCACCCAAAGGATATCTCTTGTGAACAATTTATATCCATTGGCTTCATTAAAGTTCACGGGAACAACCGTATACTGTTCCGGTTTAAAATATTTCGGCTGATAAATGAGAGCTACATCGATGCCTCTAAAATCCATGCTATTGTGATGGATGATTTGATAGTTTCTGCTTTTAATGGCGTCTTGTTTTACAAAATCTTCCAGCACGCTTAACTGTTCCACTTCTGCAATGCCCAATATGGCCAATCCGTCAGGCGTAACATTAGTGCCCATTTCAGAAACCACTTTCGAAAGGTTACTCAATTTACCTTGATACGTTTTGGTGTTGTTGCCCAGACTTCCTTCAGTAGTAAAATCATCATCTCTTTTCTCCAATAAAATCTGACCTGCGGGTTGCTTATCACTGTTTTCTAACCAATGCGCCAATTCTCCCGGACCCCATTCTTCATAATCTTCTTCGTTGATACTTAAATGAGATTTGGTTTCTATGTATGGATATTCCCCTTTGATATATTTTTCAGTATCTAAAATATCTACAGAAGCCAATGTGTCAAACAAGTTTTCAAAATTGTAGAAGCCGATGGCAGCTACCTGATAATTTTGTGCGGATAAGTTAGCAGAGACCAAAAACAAGGTTATTGTCATTAAACCTGCCTTTATCTTTTGTATTGTATTGTTCTGTTTCAAGCTGCTTTTGTTTTGTTAAGATTCAAACGGGAAAGGACCTAACGACCTTTCCCGTTCAATATAGCCAAACCTATGCCAAAATTAATTGATCACTACATTATCGACTTGATAAGTAGTGGTTTGAGTTGAATTGTTGCCTGTATAGACAAAAGCGATATAACCTGTACCGGAGAAAGATGAAAGATCGACATCGCCTGAAGCAATAAAATTAGCTGCATATCCGGATGCACAAGATGAGTTCGATGAGCTGGCAATGGTAGCCGTTAATTCTGTCCAAGTTGCCGTCAAAGGTGCTCCTCCGCCATCGTAATCCGTTGAAATATATACTTTCAAACCTTCGTGATTGCAAAAACCAATTTTGGAATCAAAACTTAATGTAGATGCTGCCGATAGATCAAAGGCTGGTGATATTAAATAGGTTTCAATCGAAGCAGAAGTGCTGTTATGACCCGTGATTTGAGGATATGTATTACTGCTAAACGATCTGCCTTCCCATTTTTCAGCTCCAACTGTGGCAATATTTTGCCAACATTCTACATCCACTTCATCAAATGCGGAGAGGCTTTCAAAATCTTCATCAATAGAAGTTGCCGGGTCGCAAGTTGGTGGTTGAATGATTATAGCATCTCCGATTTGAACATCATCTACCTGATAAGTAGTGGTTAAATTTTGATCGTCTCCAATGTATTGAAAGCCAATGTAACCTGTGCTAGTGTAACCGGTTAAATCCACATTGCCTGAATTGATAAAATTAGACGCATAGCCCGACACTCCATCCGGACTGTTGCTGGTATTAGCGATCACTGCAGATGTTAATTCCGTCCAGGTGGCGGCAGTTACATTACAACCATCAAAATCAGTTGAAATAAAGACTTTCAATCCATCGTGTTTCCAGTATCCGATCTTACTTTTAAAAGAAAAACCTTCTACCTCTGCAAAATTCACTTTTGGCGAGACTAACCATGATTCAATAGCCGAAACGGAACCATGTCCTTGCACTAAAGCATATTGATTATTGTCAAAATCTCTGGCTACCCAAGGTCCATTACCAATGACTGAAAGCGACTTCCAATTATTGATACTGATGGGCTCGAATAACTCAGCACTTTCAAAATCTTCGGAAACACCATCTACCGGCGTTTGTGTATCAACGCATGGTTCTTCAGCACATCTTAATCCGGTAAAATTGATATCGGACAAATCTCTTAAAATCAATTGTTTCGTAGTTCCAAAAACCGTAAAAATGAAAGTAAGATCACCATTTCCGGTAGGCAAAGTATCCTT
>JAGQYH010000405.1 GCA_020436175.1 Bacteroidota bacterium | reverse complement strand
CGTAAAGTTGATACTAGGAACTGTCAAATTGATTTTTCCGGTGGAAGTATTCTGATTGTGGTTAGCACTCAAACTCAGTCTGTAAGGCTTGCCCGGCCAATTCTTTGAGAAGGAAATAGAGGAGCTCAGAGAGTTATTCAAATAGGTATCTCCTTCTCCGATCAGATTTTTATTGAAGCCGGTGGTTTGAATATTGGTACTGATGGTAAAGCTACTGTTGTTCAGTTTTTTGGGGTCAACCGTTAAATTCCATCTAAAACTCAAACTCCTGGATGGTCCGCCGAAATCCGGATCTCGCCGCTCGCCATCAATTCTGCTCAAAAAGGTAACATCCAAATTACCACTAAATCCATAGCGTTTTCTGTAATCCAACAAAGCATATAAATTATAATTGCCGTGCGTAAAAACATCGGCCTTAGTGGTTAAACCAAATTTATCATTGATCGCCCAAAACACTCCTAAATCTCTGATGCCGTAGCCTACTTGATCAGAATAAGTAAATACAAACTGCGGCTGTATTAAACCGGAATTTCTGTTCTTCATCATAGGAAACAATCCGAAAGGCATCCACAATGGCGTATGGATATCTTCAATCACTAAATTAGCCGGCTTACCTACAATGATCTTGTCCTTTAATACCTTCATTTTATCAATCTCAATATAGAAATGCGGGTGTTCCATATTGCAAGTTGTATATCTGGCCTTTTTACCGTAGATCACATCCTCTCCTATCGATTTGATTTCCATGCCATGCAAATAGCCATCGGATTCCTTCAGCACCATTCCCTTACTTTTACCTTTCTTGGTTTTGAAGTTATACCTGAAATGTTCGGCCACATACACATTGCCGTCTTCTTTAAAAACAGGATTACCGATCCATTTGCGTTGTACACTGTCATAGATGCCGTAGGCTTCCACCTCATTGCTTTCAAAATAAAAATCTATGCGCTCTGCGGTCAGTTCAATATTCTTATAATTCACCTTTGAATTACCATACAAATGGATGACTTTATCCGCCAAATCCACCCTAAAACTGTCCACTGAAGTGTAAGATATTGGGGCATCCAAGCTGTCGGGCGACACTTTGACCTTCTGACGAGGCACATTTCCACCGAAAACGGCATTTTGTTGAAAAATTGAGCTATCTAAAACGGCTTCTTTGTCGGTAATTGTATCTTGAATAATGCTGTCTTGAATAAAACTGGTATCATTCTTGGAAATATATTCAGATGATTGTCCGTTCATGGTAAATGAAAGACACATTAACGAAACTAATATTATAAACCTATACAACAAAGGCAAAAAGATGAATAGTTTTTCAAACAAACGCTTCAAAGCTACATCAATAAAGTTTCCTATTAAAGCATTTCATTTAATAATAGGTAGCGTATTTATTTGCTTCTTATTATTTCCAATAGGTACAAATAAAGCAAATATTTATAAAAATGGTACGGAAGTAAGAACCCTGGTAATAGATGCCGGTCATGGAGGACATGATACCGGTTGTTTAGGACATACCCGCGTCAATGAAAAAGTGGTAGCCTTAAACATTGCTTTGAAATTAGGCAGTTACATCGAAGAGAATTTCAAGGATGTTAAAGTTGTTTACACCAGAAAAACCGATGTATTTGTAGAGTTGGAAGAAAGAGCTGCCATTGCCAATAGAAACAACGCAGATCTTTTCATCAGTATCCATTGTAATGCTGCCTCTTCTGCTGCATTCGGTACAGAAACTTATGTGATGGGTTTGCACAAAACGGAAGGCAACTTAAATGTGGCAAAAAGAGAAAACTCTGTAATCGCATTGGAAGAAAACCATGAAAACAGATATGAAGGATTGGATCTCAACTCCGATGAAGCCTATATCATCATGTCGTTAACTCAAAATGCTTTTCTGGGTCAAAGCATCAATTTCGCTGATAAAATTCAAACGCAGTTTCGCGAAAGAGTCGGAAGACACGACCGTGGGGTAAAAGCTGCAGGATTTTGGGTATTGTGGAGAACAGCCATGCCATCGGTGTTAATTGAAACCGGATTCTTAACCAATGCTTCTGAGGAGAAATTCTT
>JAGQYH010000404.1 GCA_020436175.1 Bacteroidota bacterium | reverse complement strand
CAAAAACAGTGAAGATTTATTGTATTACATCCTGTTGTGCTTTCAGTCGAACGACCTTGATCCTAACACTGATCGTTTGTATGTATGCGGACTCATTGAATCGGATGCACCGATGTACCAACTCATTTATGAATATGTAAGAAATGTTGAACTCGTCCCGGCGCCTAAATCAACGGTTGTTTTATCCCCTGAAAAGGATTGGTCGCATCACTATTTTTTTAATTTGTTGAATATGAGAACATGAGAATTATTGGCGGTGATCATAAAGGATTCAGGTTTCAACCTCCCAAAAATATACCGGCACGTCCTACAACGGATTTTGCCAAAGAAGGCTTGTTCAATATTATCAACAACCAATTTTATTTTGATGAAGTAAGCTTTTTGGATCTGTTTGCCGGCACCGGCAGTATTTCGTATGAAATGTTTTCACGAGGTTGCAGAAACATTACATCCGTTGAGTTATCCTCCAAAATGATTAAATTTATTAAAGAAGTTTCTGACCAATTAAAGATCAGTGATCATCAAATCCTACAGGATGATGTCTTTAATTTTTTAAAGCATACATCCAAAAGCTACGATATCATTTTCGCCGGACCGCCCTACCCGCTTGAAAATATTGATGATCTGCCTGATGCTGTGATGGAATCAGGCGTATTGAATAAAAATGGATGGTATATATTAGAAACATCACCAAGGCATGATTACAGAGACCACCCTAAATTGCATCGATTGAAAAATTACGGTCAGACGCACTTTTGGATCTTTAGTCATGAAGCCAATGAAGAACAATAGAAAATTAAAATGATGAGTAAAATTGCCATATTTCCGGGGTCATTTGATCCCATCACGAACGGACATGTTGACATTGTAAAAAGAGCTTTGCCTTTATTCGACCAACTGATCATTGCCATTGGCGTGAACACCCAGAAAAAATATTTGTTCTCCTTGGAACAAAGGAAAAAGTGGATCAGAGAAGTATTTGCCGATGAGCCTAAAGTAGTAGTGGACAGCTATGAAGGATTGACGGTTAATTTTTGTGTGAAGAAAAAAGCGAATTACATCATCAGAGGCATTCGTTCTGCTGCCGATTTTGATTATGAAAAAACCATTGCACATTTGAATACCGCCATGGCACCTAATCTGGAAACATTGCTAATTCTCTCCCGGCCTGAATTATCGGCCATCTCTTCGACAATTGTGAGAGAAATTATTATTGGAAAAGGAGATGCCAGTAAATTTATTCCCGACAATATAGACCCAAAGATCGGAGAGATAAACGCTTAAAACTGAATCATTTTAAAAAATCTTGGATGCGATTTTCTACGTTTATCAAAATTCATATCCACCATAAAACTTAACTCAGGTCCGCCATTTCTGCCGGTTGCTTTTTTTACATCTGAGAACGAAACATCATAACTAAACCCTATGGTATATGATTCTATTGTAAATTGAACCTCACTGATTAAATCTGAACTAATAGCTTTGTTTTGACTATGACCAATCATTCTCAAACCGGCACCTACACCTAAATACACATCATTATAGGCATTATAAAATTTAAATCTCGCTTTTAATGATGGTAGAACTTCAATACTTGGACCTTGTTTAGCAAAATAAATGGATGGTTTTAACCAAGCAAAACCTATTGCTCCTGCCTCCAATTCGGTCAGTACGTAGCCTGAATATTTTCTATACAATTCATCATTCCCCAACAATGCAAAGTTGGGTTGTGTGATATGAGATATGGCAAAGCCAAGCGTTAAGATGTGCTTTTCTTTAAAATAGCCATAATAAGACATCCCCATATTTAAGTCAAATTTAAAACTCCCAAATTCACTAAAACCAAGCGGATCTGTATTAACACCTGTTTCATAAAGGGTGCCATATATTATATCCATCAGATTAATTTGCTTTCGCAGCAAAGAAGGTTGAATACCAAATCCGATATATTGTAAAGGTCGCTTTGTAATCATTACATTATAAGCTCCTGAAATGCTGATATTTGTATTCTGATACCCACTATTTTCTTCTATATCATGATAGAATGACACCCCCACTCCTAACATATCAT
>JAGQYH010000403.1 GCA_020436175.1 Bacteroidota bacterium | reverse complement strand
TCGGCAGAACAAATGTTGGATATAGTGAAAGGCTATGAAGGCAAACCCATTACAGAGGTTCATATTGTAGGCGGCGTACATCCGAAAATGGGATTGCATTTTTTTGGCGATTTGATCAAGGAGATTAAAAAACTTAGACCGGAAATTCATGTAAAGGCATTTACTGCTGTTGAGTTGGAATATATGTGCAGAAAGGCTAAAATGACATACAAGGAGGGATTGCAATATTTGAAAGATTGTGGTCAGAATTCATTGCCGGGCGGCGGCGCCGAGATCTTTGATGAAGACATTAGAGCGCAAATTTGTGAAGATAAATGTTCTACTGCTCAATGGCTGGAAATACATGAAACGGCTCATAATTTAGGAATGCCGAGCAATGCTACCATGTTGTACGGCCATATTGAGTCGTATGCACACAGGATCGACCATATGGATCGTTTGAGAAAGTTACAAGACAAAACCAATGGATTTAATACGTTTATTCCATTGAAGTTTAGAAACAAGGACAATCAAATGTCGGATGTGCCGGAAGTAACCATGATCGAAGATCTAAAATGCTACGCCATCAGCAGGATATTTATGGATAATTTCCCTCATTTAAAAGCTTATTGGCCAATGATTGGTAGAACAACCGCCCAGATATCCCTTAATTTTGGTGTGAATGATATTGATGGCACCATTGATGATTCTACCAAAATTTATTCAATGGCTGGTGCAGAAGAGCAAACGCCGGTATTAACGACGCGTCAAATCGTCAACTTGATCAGAGAGATTGGGCGAACGCCAATTGAACGAGATACGGTTTATAATCATTTAAAGGATTATTCCGATGTTGAATTTGAAGAGGATGCATTGGACAAAGCAAGGATGTATAATTGATTTATGATTGGTAACAAGTCGTAAATGTCTAATATAAAAGACAAAAATCTCCCGTTTTAGAGATTCATTTTTTAACTTGTTCAAAGCGCTGGATGTAATTGATATTTTGATAGTCTTATGACTAAGAAAGGCGATTACATCAAAGGAAGAGGAGCTCAAATTCAAGTGCAGAACAGATTTCATAAAGAGATCAGCGTTCCATTGGAGGAATGTCTGAACGAAGAGCAACAAAAACCCAAAACGCAGTATTTAAAGGTTTTTCCGAAAACAATTGTCAATAAAGTAACCAGTCCGGATATTGGCTCAGCTTATTCCATGAATCCCTATCAAGGCTGCGAACACGGCTGTATCTATTGCTATGCAAGAACTACGCATGAATATTGGGGTTATAATGCCGGTTTGGATTTTGAACGCGTAATACTTCTAAAGGAAAATTCTGCTGCGCTCTTGGAACAAAGAATCACTAGCAAAAATTGGGAAGTTAGTCCGATCATGTTTTCCGGGAATACAGATTGCTATCAACCCATCGAGCAAAAGCTAGGCATTACGAGAAATATTTTGAAAGTCTTTCAAAAATATCGCCATCCTGTGGGCATCATCACCAAAAATGCTCTGATATTGAGAGATTTAGATATTCTCACTGATCTGGCTAAGGATAATTTGGTAAAAGTGAGTATTTCTTTAACAGGATTGGATGAAAGTTTGCGCCAACAATTGGAACCGAGAACATCTACTTACGCCAAAAGATTACATGCCGTTGAAATATTGTCATCTAAAGGCATTCCTGTTAATATAATGATGGCGCCGATCATTCCCGCTTTAAATAGCGATGATATTATGAATGTTGCTAAGGCAACGGCCAATGCCGGAGCCTTGAGTTTAAATTATACCATGGTGCGTTTAAACGGGCAGATTGCCGTTGTGTTCAAAGATTGGATAGAGAAGAATTTTCCGGATAGAGCATCAAAAGTGATCCATCAAATTGAATCATTACATGGTGGAAAATTGAGTGATAGCAGATTCGGTACGAGAATGAAAGGAGAGGGAAAAATAGCCAACATCTTAAAGCAGCAATTCAATGTGGCAAGGAAACTTCATTTTGCCAATAGAAAAATGCCCGATTATAATTTGAATCTTTTTCGAAGACAACGAAGTTGTTTACACTTTTATTCTGACTAAAATTAAGCAAAAAGCGATAATATGCCATGC
>JAGQYH010000402.1 GCA_020436175.1 Bacteroidota bacterium | reverse complement strand
TCCACCGATATAAGCGATTACCTCGTAACCGTTTGTTAATCTAACCTTCGCTACTTTTCTCAAAGCTGAGTTAGGCTTTTTCGGTGTAGTTGTATATACTCTCGTACATACTCCTCTTCGTTGCGGACAAGCTTCCAAAGCCCTTGATTTAGAAGGTGCTTTTATTACTTTTCTTCCTTTTCTTACTAGTTGTTGTATAGTAGGCATACTTTTCTTTTCAAAATTTCGGACTGCAAAGGTAGCAAAAAAGTATTAGTATCAAAAGGAGAAATTCATTTCATCTTTTAAATAATTGTGATGTTGTTGCAGAAAATGCCAAACCCCTTAAAAACAGGCAATTCACAGCCTTACAGACCACTTGGCTCACAAATAATTTAACTTTAAAACAAATTAACGCTGTTGCCTATTAAGCAGCCTTATTCAATACCATTTAGTAAAACAACTATTGTTGTTCAAAAGTCATTAAAATGCGGTTATGGCAAATGCTACAAATTCGATATGGTTTTTACGTATTGATAGAAGAATAACTATATTGTCCCTCAAATAATAATACATGAAGTATTTACCGATCGATCAGGCATTATTCATTGCTAACCGAAAACGATTTATAGAACAATTGCCGCCTAATAGTATGGCCATATTCCATTCCAACGACGAGATGCCTTACAGTGGCGATGCTAATTTCCCCTTTAGACAGAATGCAGATCTTTTTTATTTGAGCGGAATAGATCAAGAACAGACGATTTTATTGCTTTTCCCGGATTGCCCTAATAAAGCCTTTCGTGAAATCCTCTTTATCAGAGAAACGAACGAGCACATCGCCATTTGGGATGGTCATAAGTATACTAAAGAAGAAGCGATTGCTGCTTCCGGTATCCATAAAGTTTTATGGAACGATCAGTTTGACGCTATTCTACCAATGGCCATGGCTTTATGCGAACAGCTTTATATCAACATCAATGAAAATGACAGAGCACTCTCACAAGTGCCTTATAAAGATTTGCGCTTTGCTGCGGAAATGCGGAAAAGGTTTCCGGCGCACAACCAGTGCAGATTGTCTCCCATCATGGCGAAGTTACGTGTTACGAAACATCCTTTGGAAATTCAACAAATACAGACAGCATGTGATATTACGAAAGATGCGTTTAATCGTGTGTTGCGGTTTACGAAACCGAGTGTTGGAGAATATGAGATTGAAGCAGAGATCACTCATGAATTTTTAAGGCAAAGAAGCTCGGGTCATGCTTATTCTCCTATTATCGCTTCAGGTGGCAGTTCTTGCATATTACATTATATCGACAATAATAAGGCTTGCAAGGATGGTGAAATCTTATTGATGGATTTTGGCGCCGGATATGCGAATTATGCTGCCGATCTTAGCAGAACTATTCCGGTGAATGGAAAGTACACAAAAAGACAAAAGGATGTTTATAATGCCGTGCTCAGAATATTTAAAGAAATGCGTTCTATGATGCGTCCGGGAGCTTCCATGGAGGAGTTGAGGTTAGAAACCGGAAAGCTGGTACAATCCGAATGTCTTCAATTAGGATTGATCGACAAAGCGGATATCCAAAATGCTTCTGAGGAAAATCCTGCCTGGCGTAAATACTTTATGCATGGTTTGGGGCATTCGTTAGGATTGGATGTACATGACTTGGCGGATAGATATCAGCCATTGTCTGAGAATTGTGTTTACACTTGCGAACCGGGCATCTATATTCAGGCAGAAGGTTTGGGTGTTAGAATTGAGAATGATATATTAATAACCGATGGTGATCCTATTGACCTAATGGCAGAAATTCCTATTGAGGCAGATGAAATTGAGGAATTAATGAATTAATGTCCGACCTACACTAAAGCTTCGATAGATAAAAGAGTAAATGAAAAAAGTGGTTTTCATAATGCTTTTACCTTCAGCATTCCTTGTTCGACGTTCGTATATCTCTATTTGATTAACGATTGAAGAACAAAGACTGATGGTTTTAGAATATGAATTCTATTGGGTAGATGGTAAAGTGATCTTTTAACCCGCTTATGCTTTACTCTAAACACGTTGCATTTACCTGCCGAAGGCATGGAACGACTATTTTATTGTTTC
>JAGQYH010000401.1 GCA_020436175.1 Bacteroidota bacterium | reverse complement strand
AGTCAGGCCGATGGTGTCACCGGGGTTGAGATAAGGAGGTATTTTCATGCAGGTAAATATAAATGATTATACTCATCTAATAGTGTCCGGGAAATATTGTTTCAAAGTGATCATCTATGTCTTTGAAGAAAACCACTTCAAAATGTTCAATAATCAAGTATTGCAATTTTTACTTTGGGCTTAATTCTTAAGGCTTCTGACTTTTTGTTTCTTTTTTGTCAAGTACAAGAAAAAGCCGGTTGCTAAGTTGATTCCTTAATTGAATCCTTTAAAGCCTTGGCAAAGGCATTGGCTGCTTCCGGATGATTACGCATCCACAGTTCCGGCTCGATCATCTCTACTTCAGAAACGCAAAGCTCATTGTCATCATTCCACATAGCATCTACCCGGGCATATACAGGTAATTCGGGACAGGCACGAATAACGGCTTCACAAAAAGCAATTTCTTGTTCATTAGCTGCGTAGTCGTGGACACTGCCGCCAAAATCATCCTGCACTCTGAAATCTCCGGGTTTAGCCCGTTTGAGAATGGCATGACTGTATTGACCGCCAAAAGCCATCAAACTAACCTCGCCTTTCGTTAACACCCGGTGCTGAAAGGGTTGAAGCAACATGGCTTCCTGTTGAATTAAATCTTTGAAGATAGCAGCATGTGTTTCGGCATTTTCAGAATGGATCTTATAAGTATGTCTGGCAGCTCCGGCAATGGCAGGCTTAAGGATGGCATCTTCCCATTGGCAATGTTCTAAAATTTCGACTAAACTTCTTTGATCTCCTTTTTCAATAAAATAAGTGTCCACTATTTTGATGCCTTTTTGATGAAGGTCTTGTAGATAATGTTTGTCGATGTTCCATTGGATCAGATCGTAGGAATTAACCAATTGAGTTTTCGTGCGGACAACATTCAACCAATCAAAAAACTCTTCAAACCGATCAAAATAATCCCATGTGGTTCTGAAAAGGATCATTTTGGTAGTGCTCCAATCGAATTCAGCATTATCCCAATTGGTGCGCCAAACTTTATAACCTTCTGATGTTAGTGCATTAGCGATCAATTGATCTTCCAGCAAAACATTTCTTTTGTAGTCGTTCAACACTGTTGGAGCCACATACCTGCTGTCTGTTAAAATGACGATATCGTATAAAAAAGGTGCATTCATATTTGTGTTGCTAAAATAAATTTTTGATTGTAATACTTTACAGCAATATAATCCAACTGACATTATCTAATCGCTTCACCTGTATGGCTAATTCTTTTATATTTGCGTGCGATGAATCAACCCAAAAGATACACCGTTACTTCTGCTTTGCCTTATGCCAATGGTCCGTTGCACATTGGTCACTTGGCCGGCGCCTATTTGAATGCAGATATTTATGTAAGATATCTTCGATTGAAAGGAGAAGATGTGGTCTTTGTATGTGGGTCGGATGAACATGGTGCTGCCATCACTTTACGAGCCAAGAAAGAAGGCTGTACACCACAGGAAATTATTGATAAGTATCATTTTCAAATCAAGGATTCCTTTGAAAAATTAGGAGTTTCATTTGATATCTATCATCGTACATCTTCGGCATTACATCATCAAACGGCACAAGAGTTCTTCTTGAAATGTCTGGAAAATGGGGCATTTGAAGTACGTGAATCGGAACAATTCTACGATGAAGAATACAATCAATTTCTGGCAGATCGATACATTACAGGTACTTGTCCGAAATGTAATTATGATAAAGCCTATGGCGATCAGTGTGAGAATTGCGGCAGTAGTTTGAATCCAACTGATCTGGGTAATCCTATTTCTACATTGAGTGGGAAGTCGCCCATATTAAAATCAACCAAACATTGGTATTTGCCATTGGATCAATATGAAAATTGGCTAAAGGACTGGATCGTGGAAGGGAAAAAGGGAAGCTGGAAGACCAATGTTTACGGACAGTGTAAATCCTGGATCGATGGCGGTCTGCATGCCAGAGCGATGACGCGAGATTTGGATTGGGGCGTAAAAGTGCCTTTAGAGGAGGCGGATGGCAAAGTTTTATATGTTTGGTTAGATGCCCCGATCGGTTATATATCGGCTACCAAGCAATGGGCGTTGGATAACGG
>JAGQYH010000400.1 GCA_020436175.1 Bacteroidota bacterium | reverse complement strand
GCTTGGAAACTAATAAAACCGAACGGGTTTTTGTTTTGTCGTTTAGCTTCAAACATAGGTATAGAGGGACTTGTAGAAGAATTGGATAATGGAAAATATCGATTACCGGACGGTACGATAAGATTTTTGGTGGATCAACAAATGTTGTTGGATTATACCTTAAAATTGGAAGGAGAACTACATGAAAACTTAAAAACAACCAATGTTCAGAATCTGCGGGCAATGACAACCTGGTGCATTAGAAAGATCAAATGAATTTAAGTTATTGGGAATATAATGCCTTTTTCAAGGATATTGATGTAGCTATTATCGGGAGTGGAATTGTTGGTTTGAGTGCAGCGATTCATGTGAAGGAACAGCAGCCAAAACTAAAAGTGGTGGTATTGGAAAGAGGATTTCTACCCTCCGGAGCCAGCACTAAAAATGCAGGATTCGGATGTTTTGGAAGTGTTTCAGAATTGCTTTCAGATTTAGAAGATACAAATCAGGATGCTGTTTTTGCCATTGTGGAGAAACGATGGAATGGTTTGCAAAAATTGAGAAGTCGAATTGGTGATGAACACCTCGATTATAAGACTTATGGTGGATTCGAATTATTTAAAAAAAGTGATGCTAATACTTTTGATAATTGTGTGAACAAGATAAATGCATTCAATGAAATATTGAATGACATCACTGGCCGGCAAAATGTTTATCAAATTGCCGATCTTAAAATCAACACATTTGGTTTTAGCCAAGTAGCACATTTAATTGAAAATACTTTGGAAGGTCAGTTGAATACCGGTCGGATGATGAAAAATTTAATTCAACTGGCAAGGTCATTAGATATAGAATTGGTGAATGGTTTTTCGGTTGATCAAATTCATCAACAAGAGCAAAAGGTAAAAATTGTTTCTTCTGAAGGAGATGTAATTTCAGCCAAACAAGTTATTGTTGCCACGAATGGATTTGCTCAAAAATTATTACCCGATCAACAAGTTACACCGGCAAGAAATCAGGTAATGGTGACCACTCCCATTCAAGGTTTACAACTTAAAGGTTGTTTTCATTATGATGAAGGATATATCTATTTCAGGAATATTGACAATAGAGTACTCATAGGTGGAGCCAGAAATCAGGATCCTGAAAATGAAACGACCAGTGAATTTGGTTTAACGAATAAGATCACGGACTATCTACATCAATTTTTACAACAAACTGTACTGGCAAACATTAATTATCATATTGATTATCATTGGAGTGGAATAATGGGCATAGGCAATACCAAAAAGCCTATTGTTCAAAATGTTTCACCTGATATTTATGTAGCGGTTCGCTTAGGTGGCATGGGTGTGGCCATCGGAAGCTTAATAGGCGAAGAAGTAGCAGAGCTGATTCTTAAAAAGTATAATTGATATAGGCCAAAGTTGAATCCAAAAATGGAGTGCCGTCATTTTCTACAAACAAGAAGTAAAACATTACCCATTGATCATTGATGGGAGCGAAAAAATCCTTTGCAATTGTTAATGTGGTAGGAGCGCCACCCAATAAATACGGATTGGTTTCAAATCCCTGCAAATAATTGGCTTTGATATCAGTATTTCCCAATAAATTAGTGTTGGAGGCAATTGTGCCTAATCCCAAGTTAGAAGCATCGTAATCCACATTTAACCAAAATTCTGTTTTAGAGGCATTTAATCTGGTGGTGTATTCCTGCGTTTCCGGACAATCATCCGCAGCAAATGCTGAGGTTACTAATGGAAAAGATTTTCTTTGTTGATGATACCCGAATCTTTGTAATTCAGGATAATTGTAAAATTGGTTGGTGGTACTGCGAATGGTATCCTCACTATTTTTAGCAGCTGTTGAAGTAATACCCAAGTTTTCAGCATTCACTTGAAGATCCATGCTTATGGTTTCATAGAATACATTATTCAAGCAAGTTTGCTGACAAGAAAAAAATGGAGCAAAAATAGACATGACTATCAAGGCACCTAAAATAATGGTCAATTTCCTCATACTGCAAAATTAAGACAAACGAAAATTTATTTCCAAGCCAATTAGCCTTTTAGTTTTTCGGCATATTTTTTCCTGAACTTATCTACTTTCGGACTAATAACGATGGA
>JAGQYH010000003.1 GCA_020436175.1 Bacteroidota bacterium | reverse complement strand
AATTTATCGGAAGCCGACAAAAAATATATAAAGCAAATTGATAGAGAATATCTGGAATTACAAGGTGCTTTAGAGGTCAATAAAACAAGGGAGAACCTGCTTCAATTGGAAAGGCTTAAATCAAAAAGAGATCAATTCTACGACAAAATTGAAACCAACAGCATCAGTAGAAACGATGAACTCTTTTTTGAAAAAATACCTACAATAGAAAACCTGCAAGAAAAACTTCAACCCTCAGAAGCGATAGTTATCTTTTATAAGGCTGACAGTCTATATTATCGGTTATCCATTAAAAAAAGTAAACTTGGCATTGATAGAATTGATATAGAAGAAGATGTTATTGCCTTTAATCAGTATTTTTCCCGTTATCAACCTAAGCTCTATAGTAAAGAAGAAATTGCCAATTACGATAGAATGGCGTATGCACTATACCAAAAGCTATTTAAAGGTTTATCAGATGAAACAAAAATTACAGTCATTACCGATGGCGCATTGAATTTTTTGGCTATAGAAGCATTGACGTATCAGTTATCTGAAAAGCCCGGTAATTTTTCAGTACTCAACTATGTTTTAAATAAGCAGGTTATTAATTATGCTTGTTCTACTTCGCATTTATACAATACCACGAAGCCACAAAAAAAACTCACGAAATATTTATCCGTTATTCCGGATTCGTTATTGGTTTCTTCGGGTAAAGAAGCCAAACTTTTAGCACGCTTGTTCGCCAAAAAGTACACAGCCAAAGATTTTTCTACGAAAGAAGAGTTGCTCCAATTGATGGACAATAGTGATGTTATTCATTTCGGAACGCATGGCATAGTAGATAAAACTCAAAAGCAATCCAATTACCTCATGGTCAATGATTCCATTAAATTATTTGAGAATGAAATTAGTAGTGCTTCCACTTCTGCCAGTTTAGTATTTCTGAATGCCTGTGAATCGAACATTGGTGAGAGTGTGGTTGGAGAAGGTGTATTCAGTTTTGCCCGATCATTTCTTCAAGCCGGCTGCCCATCCATAATTGGCAGTTTATGGCAAATATCACAAACCACTTCATCGGGAATTGCCATTGATTTTTATAAATCAGCGAATGAAAAAGATATTAGTGAAGCACTAACACTAGCCAAAAGAAAATATTTAAATGAGCATCAAAACAAGATGACATCCCATCCTTATTATTGGGCGGGTTTGATCTCGATAGGCAATGATGCTCCTATCATATTACAAAAAAAGAGGAATTTCTTCCCCTTTTTAATTGTAATCTCTATTGTAGTAATAATGTTGATCGGTATCGGCTTACGCCACTCTATCTCGAAAGCGTCCAATTGATTGCACCGTAAGATACATTGCCTTGCTTGTCTTCTACTTTGATCACTTCAAAATTGATCTTCTTCTTTCCTACTTTTGATTTAAGTAGCGAAAGGTCGGTTTTACCGTCTGCCGACATTTTCGTTAAAATGGGAATTTGAATAGCTTTTACGCCTTTGCCCCAAGCCGGATCTTTGTATTCTACAAATTGCCATAAGTCCGCTGAGCCATCGCCGTCGCCGCCGCCTCTGTTAGGGTCCGGATTAGTTGTTGTTTTTGCCATGATAATAATTTTATTGGTTAAGTAATTAAAAAATTCGTCTTCGCGAGCATGCTAAACGTCCTCGCATATAAGTTGATAGGCATAATATTCATTCGGTCCCATTTTTCCGGCCACCATCAGCGTAATGCTTTCAATTTGCGCTACATTAAGATCAGTACTATCTAATATTATACTATAGGTTTTAACTGACTTTTTATACTTTAATCGATGTGTTGTAGTTTGCTTGTTAACCGCCAATTCACAGGTTAAGCAATCTTTCGCATCTTCCGGAATCACTTTGATCAAGATTCGTTCTCCTTCTTGTAAAGGATCATAAAATTCATGGGAATGATATTTACATGCTAACGGAGAAACATCCAAATATTCATTTTCCATATCGAACAAAGAACTATTGGCGCTATTGATCACCGATCTAAAACTTTGTTCCTTACCATCGATCTCAATGATATCGATCATTCTTCTATAGTTACAAAACCGCATGAAAAGATCATTCATGTTTTTAATATCGTTATCCGCTTTTTTAACTGTGTCCAATAAGGTGGTTAAAACTTTCCCTTTGGTTTGTTTTAGTTGACTGAGTAAGATATTCATGGGATGAACCGTATCATACGGTGCAGTAAAAAGCCGGTTGAATACAAAATTCCAGAACGGTAGAGATTCCGCATTATTCTTGAATAATGGAGTTTCAGGACTTTGTAACATGCTGCTTATCTTGGTCAGATTACTAACATTTTGCGTTACATAATATTCTCCCCACGATGCCGTGCCTTCACTGAACCAGCTGAAAATTTCCTCGTTGTGAAAATGATCGTCGGGTTCATCATCTGAATGACTGTGGGTGACGCCTTCTATATGTTCGTGTGTTGAAGGCTTGAACCACTCGGTTTTATAACCGAAATTATATTGAATTTTATGGAACAATTCATGAGCCGGAGTAGCTTCTAAAGGATCATTATCTTCTCCATTTTCTATTCCTAAAAACGATTCATTTATTTCAATAGCATAATTGGGGTAAGTATATCCTTTGAACGTCGATAACCTTCCAAAAAACCGATATACTTCCACTACAATGGCACTGTTTTGATGCGGCCAATAGGGGGTTACATTCAGTTCATTTTTATAGGTTTCCAAAGCCCTTTCCAGATTATCGGCTATTCTATCTACAAAACCATTTTGTTCTGCCGTGGCAGTATATAACAGCTGAAAATTCCCATTAGCTGAAAGTTTCGATCCTGATAGATTTTTATCAATTTGCTTTCTATATTTTTCCAATAATTCTTCATCACTGCCAACGGCTTTGTCAACCGCCATAAAATAATTATCGTACAATCTTCTAACTACTTCGCTTTCCTTATCGTGACCGCCATCATGTTCAAACTCACTTTCTTCAAATACACTTTTTATCTCAGGGATCCTATCACTGATATATTCCGGAATTAAATCGGCATCTCTTTCATTCAGCAAAAAATCCTTTAGATCATCCAGTTCTTGTATACTACGTGGCACTGTAGGATCTTCATCAGTAAAGCTATCCCACTTTTGATCGTCTTGAATTAACTGTTCATAGCGATCATCTCTTATCTCTCCGAAATTATGTTCAACATCATTAGGAACGGCATTATCACCTTCCCCGGAAGTTTTTCCGCCATTGGTAAAAAAAGATAGTATTCGATTAAAGATCCCCAATAATTTTCAATTTGTTATCCCTGATACTTTAACTCAACATCTAAATGATCTCAAACAAATACGACAATACAAGTTAAAGCTGATTATAACCATTAATGCATAATGACGTAATAAGTCACCTCACATTCACTATAAAGGTTGAAATATTTCTAAGTAAAGTATTTTTTCGTGTGTTGCATTTGTGGGCCCGTGGCTACAACAATAACAAAATAAGCATTTATATATAATTAATATAAAATATTTTGCCGTGTTCGATCAAACCTTCTCCATGATAGTCAAAAAAAAGGCCCTCAAATGAGAGCCCTTTCCCTAAGCAATGAATCAATTCCACACCATTGTATAATAACCCAATTCATGCAATGGTATTAGAATTGTTGTCAGAAAATAACTGATGAGTTTGTTTTCTAATGGTTAATGTAAAAAGGCATAAAAGGTAACCCTATAAATTTAAATAATGTTGGAGCTGATTATTTATTCTTGCCTTTTTGCGTTAATGCATAAATAGTCTTTCCATCCTTTCCTTTAAATTCCTTCACCTCTCCTGCCAATATTTTTTCGGTCAAAATCGCCTCCACCTCAGAAAAGGAAAGACCACTGACTTTTGACAATCCGGCTATGGTTAAAAAAGTAAATTTATCATTTCTAAAAGCCGAATTCAATAGTTCGGTTGGAGTTGCCTTTTCTTGCGTTGATTCGAACTCGCTTTCTTCTGAAAAGGATTCCAATTCAGTAGTTTCCGTCAGCGTATCTTCTTCAACAATTTTTTCCACTAATTCTGAATTGACATTGGTTTCTTCTTCCAAAGCTTCTGTCTTTTTCTTCACTTCTTCCAAATCACTTATGACTTTATCTGAAACAGATTGTAAAAATTGAATGGATGAATAGGCAGCTATAAGGCAGAATCCTGAAAACACAAAATAGTTGATCATATTGTAATGACCATCTTCATTGCTATACAACAACTGACTTTGTAGCATTTCTAAAAATAAGGGTACAATGGCCGAAGCTACTAAACCCAACAGCATACTTTTCACCAGATTGAACCATTTGAAAGTCTTGTTAGCTTCCTGTTTAAAATAATTCGCAACACCTCCTACCAAACCGGAAATTAAGATGATCAATATTAAAATGGTCAAGTGATGATGATGGCTGCAGGGAACAACTGTTACGATGTCTACATTGGTATTTACGGTATCTATCATGATTTACAATTTTAAATATGCTTTCCTTTGGCCTTTATATCCTCAATGATTCGTTTAATTAAAATGCCCCTATTCGCTTCTACAATTTCACCTCCAATTTCGTATCCGGGAAACTTCTTGCTTTCCTTATTTCGTCCTGCGTGGTGCAAAGCGACCACTTTCCAATCCTGATTGAATACCGGAGATCCACTGGATCCGCCCTTGGTATCAGCCAAATAAAAAACATACTGATCTTGAACATGAATAATACTATCCGGTAAAGCAAACTTCATGGATGCTCCTTCCGGATGTTGAATAATGTTGACCTTATCTTCCTTTACGGGTTCATAGAAATCATCCAGTTGAAGCTTCCCCCAATTATCCAGCGTTTGATTATCATCCTTCACCTTTACCATTACATAGTCAAACTCATTCATTGGACTGCATATAAAATCGGAGGCATCTAATCGAAAAGTGGCAGTAGGCAGTAAATTTCCTGATCCATCCACTTTATAGTTAAATATGATCCTGTTCTCATTGATCTTACCTGCCAGTGCTTCATTGCTGATCACCTGAGTTGAAAAAACATGATAATTGGTAATCAAATATTGGCCGTTAACCATAAAACCTGTTCCCGATCCTCCTCTGGCAGACTCCACTTTGCATACGCTCTTGGAGGCATTAATTGCTTTTACAAACCAATCGGTATCAAACAATTCCTCTCGCCCAATAATCTTCTCAAAATCGTTTGCCGGAGGGATTGATAACTGATCCGACTCTATCTTTAAGACGCTTCGTGTCGCCTTTAACTGTTGTTCCTCAGATAGGTCATCTATAAAATATAAGAGCGCTCCACTAATTTTATTATATTCCAGATTATATTCCTTTCTATCATAAAGTCCTAAATTGTAATCACGTTCTAATCTACTGTATCGACCAAAAGTGTGTATAATATTGTTGTTGGCTTCCGTTGAAATAGCTTTTGTATAATCATCGAGTTTCTGTAAGACCTGTTTGGCCTTCCCGTCAGACAACAATGATTTCAACTCATCTAAATATACTTTTTCAATGGATTCCATATAGGTTGTGGGTTATTGAATAAATACTTGGTAAGTTTCATTTACCATATTTACATAAAAGAAGAAAAATTAATTGTATTAAAGAAATATGTTTCTTTTTTTATCTATATAAAGGCATAAATAACAACGACTTTACACCGGTAAAACTAAAAAAGTGAGCCAAATTTTTAAATGGCACTTTCTAAAACAAAAGGAGATTCTCCCCCGAGAACCTCCTACCTGCATAAAAAACTTACTACTTTCAAGGCTATATGAAAAAGGGGGCTAAAGGTCACCTATTGATATAAAATAAATCAACAGCTCGCCAACAAAACTCAACTTACTGCCATATTTCCATAAACATTCACAAAGACGAAATCTTGTAGGATTAATATTGTATTGATTTGATTAAATTAGGAGATTAATCATAACCCATTGAAATACTTACACCTACCCATTATAAATTGTTTCATTTTATTCTTCGTCCTTTCCGGTTATGGAGGCGATCGATATGAAGAAGAATTTTCTGATCATGATTTAGAAATATTTAAGGATGCCGACAGTTTATTTTTTATTTACGAGTACGAAAAGAGTTACGAGTTATATCTTCAAGTTATAGCCAATAATAACAATTCACAAAACGCAGACAGGATAATTTATGGTCATATTAGAAAAGGCATTATAGAACGGAAGTTCAATCAATTAGATAAATCAAAACAAACTTTTTCATCGATCAAAAAAATTGTTGAAAGCGACAAGTTTAACGATTCTGAATTGGCAGGTTTTTATTTTCACTCATTGGGGGAATTATATGAATTTCTTCACATGAATGATTCTGCCTATTACTACTTAAGTAAAGCCATTGATCTAAAAACAAAATTATATGGTATCAATAGTTGTTATCTAGCTGAAAGTCTAACAGAGATGGGTGAACTTTTCTTCTATCACATTGCTAATTATGAATTATCGGAGAAATATGCCCGACAGGCTTTTGCCATCATTCAAGATTGTGACATTGATCAATCTAATTTAAAAACACTGGTTTATTTCTTATTAGGAAAGCTATATTGGCAAAGATATGAATTCAATACAGCACTAACTTTTACGGAGAAATCGATATATGAAGAATCAGGCAAGGACATTCCTAATGGCGCTTTGTTGGCTAATATGCATAGCAGCTTATCAAGGATTCACAAAACCCTCCATCATAATGAAAAAGCAGTGCAATATGCTCAATCTTCCATCGATCTTTTAAATAAATTTGATAAAACCAATACCTACAATTATTATTATTACAACTACACGTTGGCAATAGCATTATTGGAAAACCAGGAATATGATAAAGCGATTGCTCTTTTAGAAGGTCTATTAGATCAATTTTCTGATGGCGATCATGATAAAAACGCTATATATCAATCCGTATATCAATATCAACTGGCCATGAATTACGCTCATGTTGGCGACACCATTCGTTGTTTAGCGTTGATCAATAATATCTACGACCAATTGATTGATTTTTATGGTGGGAAATGTGCTGAAAATGCAAACTTGCTTGATAAACGAATTGCCGACATATATATTCAATTGAATGAAATAGATAATGCTAAAGCCATTTTAAAACAATTGATCAATTGTCATGAATCAAGATCAAATCAATCCAATTATAATTATTATGAGCTCGCCAATATTTATCAAATGAGCTATGAGATAAATCTGTTGGAAAGTCAAAATTTCGACAGAAATGTACAGCAAGATATTCGAATGGCCGATTCATTATTCTTATTGTCAAAAATTGAAAGTATATGGCAGACTTCCAAACTGAATGCATCAGAAGACCAATCACAAGATTTTTATAAAAAAGTGATAGGTCGGTTGTTTGAATCCTATTCATCAGGGCCAACCAATAAAGACTTAGAGGAGCTCATTTTCAGCTTGGTAGAAAGCTCAAAGCTAGGCTTATTGTATGAAAAACTAAACCAAAAAGTAGATCTGGAAAATATTGGAATTCCAGATTCTGTCAATAATCATTTAAAGGAAGTCAAAGAAGAAATTGCGATACTGGAAACAGCTTCACAAGAAAATGATTTGGATATAGTTCGATTAGAGTTGCTATATCAAACAGAACAAAATATCATTAACGCCTACAGAGATTCTTCAAAAATTTTGAATAAGTTGTCTTATTTTATCAATAAAGTATCCCTTCCTACAGCTCAGTCTCATCTGGCATCCAATGAAATGATTCTCCAATACATAAGAATTGATAATCAATTTATTTGTATTAAAATATTGCCTGATGATGTTGTTTTTCATTCCTTTGCTATTGATCGTGATCTTGAGCAATTCATACAATTCTACCATCATTACAAACCAAATATTACCACTACTTCAGATATCCATAACTTTGAACAACAGGCTTACATTTTGTATAATAGATTGATAGGTTCTATTCCGGATGATGTCAAGCATATTTTGATTATCCCTGATGATTTACTGTACGAATTACCTTTTGATGCCTTAATCACTGAAAAAAGTGATGCCAATTCCTACAGCCAACTCAATTACTTGATCAAAACTGTAGCCATTAGTTATGATTATTCCGTGAGTCATCATATGAATATTGAAGCTGTTCATTCACCCATTAGAAAGGCATATGGTGTCTTTGGCAACAGTCAGACCATCAATACCAAAGAAGAATCGCGTAAACTAAAGCAACTTTTTAGAAATTTTAAATACAGTAGCAATAAAGAAGAGATTTTAAAACAGTTATCCATCGTTGATCTGGTACATTTTGGTGCTCACGGATTGTCGAACACACAAAATTTATTTGCCAACTATTTAAGCATCACCGATAACGAAAAACTATATGAATACGAAATGGCTCAAATGGATCTGAAGTCAGCTTTGATCTATATTAATGCCTGTGAATCCGGTAAAGGTAAATTCATTGATGGAGAAGGTGTTTTTAGCATTTCCAGAACCATGTTACAGTCCGGTTGCAAATCTGTTATAGCCAGTTTATGGTCTATTCCCGATCAATCTGCCAGTGAAATTGCCGTAAATTTCTACAATAGTTTAAAGCAAAAAAAAATCAACCAACCGGCCTATGCGCTGCAAAAAGCTAAGTTGGATTTTTTAAAGCATTCCAATAAAACAAATGCTCACCCCTATTATTGGGCCAGTTTAAGTTCTATTGGCTCTAACCAACCGATATTAATCTCCCGCAAATATCCTCTAAGGATATTGCTTGTAGCATTGATAGCAATGCTGGCGATTAGTTTAACAGGATATAAATTAGCAAGCAGATTTAAACGATAAACCTGCTTGCTTAGGTTGTGACAATAATGCAGAATGCACTATTCTTCTACTTCTCAAAGAACCACTACATTGATGGCTCCCAAGTAATCAACATCTCCAAACTTAAAATGAAATAAATCAAAAGACACTTCAATTTCTCTTGCGGTATCATCTTTTTCAAACCCTTCCTTCTCTTTTTTATTATCCGCATCATAACGTGCTAAAATAGGAATGTTTGCTTCTGGTACTACCCATTCCCTCCCTCTACTATCTATTAACTTAATTTCTTTACATTTGATGGTACTTCTAGCTGTTCTGTCAACTCCCGGTCCGTTACCATCGCCCGGTTCAATTGTTCCTTTTGGCATAATAATTAATTTATAGATTAAAAAATTGGTTAACTAGTTTGAATCTAGTCTCTTGATTTTCCATTGAGGTTATACTTGAGACTAATAAAAAATACATGTTGTCTTCATCATTCAGTACACTTGTATTTGAGGGGATTAAATAACCTACTTCCTCTGTAAAGAATATCCTTGTTCGATGGCTGTTTTCTAAGTTTTTCAGTTTTACATGCACTAACTCAACTTTCAGTGTATCGATGTTATCATTTGTAACTACTAACACAGCTTTACCCTTATTGAGCTCACCTTTACCAATATGATAATATAGAGTTTGAATGGGTTTTACCATACATTGCTTGAATTCAAAATCAGCTATGTTTCTTACCGCCCATTTATACAAAAATGTATTCAAATTTTCAGTATTGTTACATTTGGTTGAAAAAGATGGAATCAATAAAAGTTGATAGCAATAATCCGAGTGTAATGCAGCCAAATCAGATTGATTTAAAAATATGCCTAGCACCTTTATCAAGATCTTATGTATATTTTGATAAGAATTGTCCGGTGATTGACTATATTCTTCCAATAGCTCCTTAAATATCAAGTATCCATCCGTTTTCCTTTCAACAGCTAGTCGGTAGATAAGCTGCCAAAAAAGATATGTCTCATAAACAAACTCAGTCAAGGGTCTGTAGGCTTGCTCAAAAGCTACATCAATTCTAGAGTGCACTTCCCATAAGCAAGAGTTAACATACCACTCCGACCAAACTGATATTCCTTCCCAAAACCATTTCCCTTTAAAACTTCCTGCACAACTATTGAGT
This sequence comes from Bacteroidota bacterium, assembly GCA_020436175.1. Taxonomy (GTDB): domain Bacteria; phylum Bacteroidota; class Bacteroidia; order Chitinophagales; family JADIYW01; genus JAGQYH01. The sequence goes on along the minus strand of JAGQYH010000003.1, from coordinate 27,631 downwards.
GGACAAAATCCATATTGGAATTGAAACCTATGAAATAACTCGTGCGTAATTAAAGAAGGTAATCTATCCAAATGTTCTTCACCAATTACTTCAGTTGAAGTACTAATTTCAATTGGGCCTAATGGAATAGTTCCTCCCGAACCACGTCGAAATCTCAATACCACATCAATTACATTATTCTCATGATGGCTATAAGGCTGAGAATTAAAATAATTACTTAGCTTATCATTAGCAAACTCTAAACTATCATCAATTACTTGTAATACTTTATCACTAATGTCTTCCTTGCTATAATAAATCTTAAAATGTTGTTTAGAACTATATATATAAGCCGGATCGGGAATACTTTGAATGATTTTATCGTAGAGTTGGCTAATTAACTCCCTATATTCAGGCATACTGTAATATTGAGCAATTGCAGAATGTAAGGCATAATATAAGTCCTGCTGAATGATATCACTGTAAAAATCAACTTCCGGGAATACGCTTAAATAATGTGGTAAAGCTTCATCTTTTATGTAGTAAAATTTGACTAACTCCTCCAGGTCACAAATGTTTTTAGGATAAAACCTTATTTCTGCAAAATCTATCTCATCTCGTAAACCTATAAATTCCTCTACATTGTAGAAATAAAACGGTTCTTTATAACTCTTACTTATGTTACTTCCTGGCATAGGTAATATGATTTAAGAATGCATATAATAATGGAAATATCAATGGCGCCTAAAACCACTTTAATACCATTAATGCATTATAATCAACAATCTGTTTTAGTAAAATTTATTAGTCGTAATCCCTCGTTAACCAGTCGATGTTAAACCGGCAATGTTCAATTGTGTATCTTACAATATAATACTTAGTAAACAATTGCCAAAATTTTTACATATAACATTCTTTTGTAAATAATTTCTTTGACTGATTTAAAGAAGGAGATTCTCCCCCGAGAACCTCCTACCTGCATAAAAAACTTACTACTTTCAAGGCTATATGAAATTGCAAACCAAAGGTCACCCAATGCACTAAAATTTTTAAGAAAAAACTTAAACGCCTTATTTCAATTTCATATCTAACTGCATCTTTTGTACTCTATCTTCCAGTTTTTCGGAACTTACATGTGAGCGCGACAATCTATCTACAATAATCGGGAATGCGAAGGGAGTCATTTTTTTAGGATGTTTTACCACAATGTCCTGTTGGTTGATCCGTTTTAATGCCTCCTTTAATCTTCCTTCTTCCAGTTGTTGGTCCATCGCCTCTTCATAAGCCTGTCGCAATAGCAAATTGGTAGGGTCGTAATCGTAAAACACATTAAAAAGCAATCCGGATGAAGCTTGCATATGTCGTTCCTTTTTAATTTTTCCCGGAAAGCCGGAAAAAACCATTCCACTGATACTGGCAATATCTCTAAATCGTCTTCTGGCCATCTCTGTAGCATTCACACTCGCCTGAATATCTTCTTTCAAATAATCTGTAGAAAATATATGATTATCCAAAACTTCCCGGATATCAATAGGGTCTTCCGACAGCAATTCTAAGCCGTAATCATTCATGGCGATGGAAAATGTGATGGATTGCAGTAAAGAAATTCTGTAAGCAATCAATGCCCCCAATCCTTCGTGCACCAACCGACCTTCAAACGGATAAACCACTAAATGATAGCCTTCATTACTTTGAAAATACTCAATCAAAAATTCATCCTCGGTTGGAATGATCGATAACTCTCTTTGGATCTTCAACAGCGGTTGCAAGGTTTTATACTCCTCATTCACTACATCCGCATGCATTGTTTCTCTCAATAATTTAGACATCTGACTGGATAACGGCATTCGACCGCCTTGAAATGATGGCACCTTTCCGGTTTTTCTTTGGCTTCTACGAACTTGAACCACCATTCCCTTCAATCTTATAAATTCCAATGCCCTACCTGAAAACCAAAAAACATCTCCCGGTTGAAGTTTTGATACAAAATATTCTTCAACTGAACCTATTCTCCCACCACTGATGAACTTCACCTGCAGCATTTGATCGCTCACAATGGTGCCAATGGATAAACGATGCCGTTGTGCTACTCTTCTATCAACAACCTTATATATTCCATCCTCAACTACCATTTTATGAAACTCGTCATAGACATCCATTGATTTTCCGCCATTCACTAAAAAATCCAAACACCAATACCATTCTTCCTTGGAGACACTTTCAAAGGCATAAGTAGAAGTAATCTCTTTGTAAATGACGGCTTCTTCAAATCCATCAGAAATGGCTAAGGTCATTAAATATTGCAGCAATACATCAAATGACCTAATAAAGGGTATTCTCGCCTCCACAATATCGGTTTCAATTGCCCTTTTCAATGCTATGGCTTCTACCAATTCGAGCGCATGAGTAGGAACAAAGTATATTTTACTGGCTGCTCCGGGCTGATGACCGCTTCTTCCTGCTCTTTGAATAAATCGGGCTACTCCTTTTGGGCTTCCAATCTGAATAACTGTTTCTACAGGTCTAAAATCTACCCCAAGATCCAAACTTGATGTACATACCACAGCTTTTAAATGTCCTTCATGCAGCGCATCTTCTACCCAATTTCTTAAATTTTTACTGAGCGATCCATGATGCATAGCGATCTGTCCGGCTAATTCAGGGGCTCTGTCCAATAATTTTTGATACCATATCTCACAAAAGGAACGTGTATTGGTAAAGATCAATGTACTTCTACTACGATTGATGATTGGAATTACCTTATCGATCATCTTAATACCCAAATGTCCTGCCCAGGGATACTTTTCTATATCTTCCGGCAAAACACTTTCTACTTCAATTTTTTTCTCAATGTTAGATTTGATAAAGACAGTCGGATTGAGATGAACGCCTTGCAATACCGTCATGGCTTCATCCAAATTTCCAATGGTGGCCGATATTCCCCATATTTTTAGATTCGGACAAAAACCTTTCATTCTGGATAATGCCAGTTCCACTTGGACGCCTCGTTTAGACCCTAATAGTTCATGCCACTCATCCACTATTACAGCCTTTAGATTTCTAAAATATTTCTGATACCCTTTTTGGCCGATTAAAATATGCCAACTTTCCGGTGTTGTAATCAAAATATTGGGTGGTTTGGTCTTTTGCGCTTGTTTTTCAGCGGCAGAAGTATCCCCTATTCTTACGGCAACAGTAAAATCAAGATTCCAATCCCCAATTAAACGATCAGCAGATAGTTTGATCTCTTTTGTAAGTGCTCTGATGGGTGCAATCCATATCGCTTGCAAACCATTCACTTTAGACATTTGCATCATTTCCAAAATGATCGGCATAATCAAAGCATAGGTTTTACCGCTACCGGTAGGAGCATTCAAAAGGCCTGAACTACCCGATAGATAAGCCATCCATGTCTTTTCTTGAAATGGATACGATTTCCATTGATTGGCACTAAACCAACTGTTAGCGATATCGATTTGCTCAGTAACTGTCATGAATTATCTAATAACAACTTTCATCATTGTTGCACAATTATTTGCAAATGGTTAACAAATTGATACGAGAAGCATAAGAAAATTTGTATTTTTCTAATTGAAATAATAAAACACCTCATGAAATACATTTACATAACTTTTGCATTACTCTTTTCAACCCATTTACTGCATGCTGATGATTGTTCAGGTGGAAGATATACAGATTATATTTTTGATTCATACACGGTTGACGAAAATAATATTTATGCTCGAAAGCAAATGTCTAATGGGACTTGGCAAAACTTAAGATATGATGTCTATCAACCCAAAGATGATACCGAAACCAATAGAGCAGCGGTCTTTTTAGCGCATGGCGGTGGTTTCATAAATTTGTTAAATCAAAAAAGCCCTGATATCGTTAGAATTGCCCGCGATCTGGTGGCTAGAGGATATGTTGTTATTTCTGTCGAATATAGAGAAGAACCTACGTTTCTTTCGCTTTTATCAGAAGAAGCTATGGTGAAAGCATTAGCGAGAGCACTTATTGATATTCGATCTGCAACTTGCTATCTGATGGATACCACTTTAAATTATAACAATCCTTATGGTGTAGATCCATCAAGAGTGATCATTGGTGGCGTTTCTGCCGGGGCAGTTAGTTTTTTACATGCTGTTTTTTTGGATAGCTTAACATGGGCACCGCCTCAATATCAAGATTGGATCTTAGAAGTAGAACCCAACACGCAAGCTTTGTTGGATGATAAATATTGTGGAGCCAATGTTATTGGTTTGATCAATGTTTCAGGAGCTGTCATGGATACCAATTGGATCAAGCCTTACAAAGCCAATGAATATCCTGCAGTGATGCATGTACATGGCACTGCCGACAATATTGTTCCATATGATATTGGATTGCCGTTTGGATTACCTACTCTTCCAAAACTAATGGGCAGTTATCCGATTGATCAAAAATTGCAAGCAATCGGTGTAAGAAGCGAGTTAGATACTTGGAATGGTTTAGGTCATGTACCCTTTTTTGGTGTTGATCTGTCTTCCTTATTCTCTCCAAATCCCAGTGATGTTATTTTTACTCCAACGGTACTCAATCCCACGTTGGAACACATAGGTGAATTTTGCTCCAGTTTGGTAGGTTGCCCTGATATAATATTAAGCGCCACAAATGACCAAGCCAATAAACTTAACTTTTACCCCAATCCAAATTATGGGCAATTCACAATTGACCTCCCGGATTTAAAAACTGCTGCCAATGGGCATATTCAAATAGTTAATACCAATGGTCAATTGGTGTTTGAACAAGATTTCCGTCCAGATGAAAAAACTGTTGCACTCAATACTGATCTATCCAAGGGGATTTATACACTTATAGTTGATTTTGACGGACCATTTGAAAACAAGTATTTAGAGGAACAGCTAGTCATACTTAATTAAATAAACAAAATTTATAGTCTAACATTCTATAGCTTCTGTAAACTTTTGTTACTTAGTATTTCAATTATATTCAAGTTGATTTAGAGATATGGATGGATATATGCCTAGTGCAAAAATTATAACGATTGCTGCTATTGCCGCTATAATTGTTTGTGTTGTAGTTTATCTGCTATTGCGGAAGGAAGAACAAAAGATGAAGGAAGAAAATCACTGATCTTATTTAGAAAAGATGCCTTTTCTTTCTTTCAATCCTTTCTGAATGAGTCTATTGACTTCATCCTTTACATCGTCTACATATCGTTCCAACATTACTTCATGACCAATGCCCGGATCAAAATACATAGGTTCGCCAATATTGATAATCACTTTAGATGGCCATACTGCTGGAATTAATATAGGTGCAGAAGGCAAGCCCAGCATTTTTGCGATTCCCTTCGGATTACCCAAAGAAATAATAGCTTCTTCGCATCCCACTATACCCACCGGTATGATGGGTGCCTGATGTATTACTGCCAAGTTCATAAAACCCGTACCGAATTTCTGAAGCTTATATCGATCCTTAAAAGGTTTTGATATACCGCGTGAGCCTTCGGGAAAAACAACAATTGCTTCTTCGGCTTCCAACATTCTTTTGCAATTGGTTGGATTACCTACCACCCCGCCTATTTTTGCAAAATAGCTGCTCAAAAAAGGAACTGTAGGAATAAATCTTTCCATCATAGCCTTACAAACTCGCGGGGCGTGTGGATTCATCAAAAGCGTATATCCCAACAAAAAACCATCGATTGGCAGTTGCCCGCTATGATTTCCGACAATTAGTGCTCGGCCGGTAGGAGGAATATGCTCTAACCCGTGTGCTTCTACCCGGAAATACTTTTCGTAAAATATTTTACCGATACCCAAAAACGACTTTAATCCTTCAGCATTATACCCCCAAGGATCAAATCCAAAGGAGCCTACATTGGTTGGAAATCGCTTCATCAATGTATCTAAACCGTCGGATTTGGTAATCCCTTTTATATCATCCATCCAGCCCACAGCTTATCTTTTTAGACTTCTATAATATTTGAAAATATCGCTTAATGATTTCTTCGGTTTAAATCCAAACGTTTTTTCAAACAGCGAGCCATCAATAATGACCGGATATTTAAAATAATTGATCAAATGCACCGGAAACGATTTCCATTTCATCATTCTGCTTATCTGTTCGGCTAAGATCGGTGGCACGGAAGGAATTTGCATTTTGGTACAACCGGACTCTTCTACTGCCTTTTGAAAAGCGATGTAATCATCCGGAGCCACATTATACAATCCGGGAATATTCTTTTCGAAAGCCAGGCAAATGGCATCGCGCATATCATCAATATGAATGAATTGCATCAGTGGTGAAAACCCCCATAACACTTGTGCCTGCTTTTGTGACAGCAATGTACTAAAGGTGTTTTTTACACCCGGACCGGCAATATTACATGGCCTTAGAATGGTAATGTTCAATTCCGGATATTTATATAAATAGATATTAGCCAAGTTTTCCAATTCAACGGAATCAACTAGATCCATTGTTAACTCTGCCGCTTTTAATGGCGTTTTTTCATCCAACAATGAGGGATTGAAAGGGTGAGCGCCGTATACAAAGTAAGTGGACAGCACCAAGACTTGTTTAACATTGTATTTTTTACTGAGATCAAATAATTTTTGTGTGCCAATAACATTCGCATTATATCGGCTAAATCTATTGGCTTCATTGGCTTGTATCCTTCCCAAATGAATCACTCCATCTATCACATGATCTCTAAAAATATCCTCAAACAATCTTTTATTGAAATCCGCCTTTTGGCTGATGATTGGTGGCGGAAACTCTACCTGTTTTCTAAAATCAACCGCAATAACACGATATTTAGCACTAAGCTTAAGGATAATAGCTTTTGCCAAAGCACCGGCTGCTCCGGTAACCATGATTTTCGGTCTTAAATTTTGTCTGTCAGGCATTAGTCAAATAAATTCTTTCTTTTGGATAATCCTAAATCTATTAATTTTTTTATTTCCTTCTTTACTATATCCACATTATTAACGACAACATCATTTTTCATATTAGAATCATCAAAATATATCGGCTGGCCAAAGTGAATGATCACCTTTGTAGGCCATACAATCGGAACAACCAAAGGTAAAGTTGGCATTCCGATTTTTTTAGCAATGGATTTAAAGTCCGTTAAAGATACGATTGATTCCTCGCAACCCACAACTCCTACGGGAATAATCGGAGTATTGTACTTCATTGCCAAGTGGACAAATCCATTCCCGAATCGCTGCAATTGATAACGTTGGTTAAACACTTTGCTGGTTCCTTTTACGCCTTCAGGAAACACGATAATTGCCTGTTCATTTTCCAGCATAACCTTACAATTATCTACATCTCCCAAAACTGCTCCCATCCTATTCAATGCATTGCCCACAAAAGGAACCGTTGGGAAAAATCTTTCCATCATTGCCTTTGGCGCTCTAGGGGCATGCTCATTGGTTAGCATGGCATAGCCGATTAAAGCCCCATCAATTGGTAATTGGCCGCTATGGTTGGGTATAATCAATACTCTGCCATCTTTTGGAATATTTTCCAATCCGTAAGATTCGACTCTGAAATATTTCTCATAAAAAAACTTGGCAATTGGAAAGGAACGTTCAATGCCTTTTAGATGAAACCCCCATGGATCATATCCAAACGAACCCACCTTTTTGGCGGCCACGTCTAAATATTTTTTTCGATCAGGAATGTTATAAAATTTTGTTGATTATAAACTATTTGCGAAAGATAGTACAATAATGTAAATCTTCAAATGGATTAGTCTTTATTCAATATTAGCTTAATAATGCTGCTCAATTGCTCGAATTCAATTAAGAAACCATCATGTCCATAATCAGAATCTATTATAGTAAGATCAGAATTGGGTAAATGATCATTGAGAAATTGCTGCTCTCGTAAAGGAAACAAATAGTCGGACTCTATACCCACTAAATGTGTCTTGGTAGTGATCGTGTTCAACACACTTTCCATATTCTTACGATTTCTTGCTATATTATGACTATCCATCGCTTTTGAAAGGATCCAATAAGAATATGCATTGAACCTTTTCATTAGCTTTTCACCTTGATATTTTTGATATGAAGAGGCTTTAAAATGATCAAATTTATCATCATTTACTTCGCGTTGTGTTTTGTCGTAAGCACGATAATTTCTGTATGAGATGACACCAATTCCTCTGGCCGCTCCCATACCTTTTAATCCAGCTTTTTCATTTCGGTCACCAAAAGTAGGATCAACTTCAATCGCCAGTCGCTGACTTTCGTTAAAAGCAATTCCCCATGGAGAATGAAATGCATTGGTAGCGCCTAACAAGACATCGTCAAAAAGTTCAGGACTTTCATACATCCATTCCAGCAATTGTTGACCTCCCATTGAAAATCCTACCGCAAATCGAATTTTATTGATGTTTAATGCATCCTTAATGATTTGCAAAGTATGAACCATATCTCTTATGGTAATCACCGGAAAATCTCCGTAAAAAGGTTGTTGGGTTTGTGGATTAATACTTAGTGGTCCGGTTGTACCATAACAACTTCCCAACATATTGACACATACAATAAAATAGTCTTCCGGATTAAATAATTTTTGCTCACCAACCATTCCTTCCCACCATTCTGAAGGATTGGAATTAGCAGTGAAAGCATGGCATATCCAAACCACATTATTCTTGGAAGGGTCAAATGTGCCTAAAGTATGATAAGTAATTTCAATCGATTCAAATTTGAACCCACTTTCTGTGATTACCGGTTGATTATGTAAGTGAATATGTCGCTGCACGATCTAGCAAATATAAGAGAAGCTTTGAGCTGTAAACCACAGTTCAAGTCTAAAGCAAGTTAAGATAATACTAAGAAAATCATTTTAGGCCAACTCCAATTGAATCCCCTCTATCTGCCCTTCATGAGCTGCTTCGGATTGATAAACATCTTGGACAAAACTTCCGATACTATTGATGGCATCTTTCGATTCAGGTAAGATCCCTCCCAGGTAATGCCAAACATGAAACATTTTCTGCCACACTTCTAATTCAACTTCACACCCGTTCTTTTTCAACTTTTTAGCTAGTCGAGTAGAATCATCCAAAATAACCTCATTACCGCCTACTTGAATTAATATAGGAGGTAAATTGCTGAGGTCGCCATACAAAGGTGATATATAAGGATTAGTAGGTGAATCCTCACCAATATACAAGCCGGCAAAATAATTTAGCACCTTAGGATCTATCAATGGATCGTTATAGACTTTGGTTCTTATACTTTCTCCTGTCATCGCAAGATCTGTCCATGGGCTGATCAATACCGCACCTTTTGGCAACTTTTTTCTGTTGTCCTTTAGTTTCAACATCAACGCTAATGCCAATCCACCACCGGCAGAATCACCCGCCAAAAATATATTTTCATATCCTTGATCCATCAAGTCTTCATAAACTTTTAAAGCATCTTCCAATGCCGCCGGATAGGGATGATCAGGTGCTAAACGGTAGTTAATCCCGATGGCTCTACATTTAGATGCTCTGGCAATTCTTGCTATTAAGGCTTTATGTGTCTTTACCGAACCGGTACAATATGCTCCTCCATGGAGATAAAGAATTACTCGCTTATCATTAAGTTGTTTTGGATAAAAGCTCATAGCCGTTAATCCGGCAATGGTATGTTTTTCGGACTTTACAAATCTTGGATACTTAGTAAATACTGAAATCCTTTCAAAACTTTTCCGTTGGGTAAAAGTTTCAGCTTTATGAATAAAAAAACTACTTCGAATGGTTCTTGCAATTACATTCACCACAGAACTTTGTAAACTTGCCATTTCCCTATAAAATTACTTGCCTAAAATAACACAAATCCCTTAGAATTTCTACAATTAGGTAATGATTTGTAAACATTGGTTGTTATTCCTGGTTAAACCATTTGAATAGAATTCTGTTTTATTACTTAAATACTAATTGAGTGTATTCATGAAGTATAAATTTTATACCATATATGCCTATCTACTTCTAACTATTCTTTTGGTTCCTGCACTATTGGCTTACTGCATGATTCGGATATTTGTAAAGTATCCATCTCAAATGAAAGCTGTTTACGCAGTCAATAGAATTGTTATTTCAATTTGGTCAAGAATGGTAGGCATAAAATTCCATGTTAAACATCGAGAAAGAGCAGATAGGAAAGAAAATTATATTGTAGTGATGAACCATGTGAATTTGACTGACATCTTTCTTGTCAATAGTTGTTTAAACATACCGGGAAAGCCACTAATCAAGAAAGAGACATTAAAAATTCCAATTTTAGGCTGGTTATTTGGTATGACGGCCGTTACTGTTGACAGAGGCGCAAAAAAGAGTAGGAATTCAGCCTATTTTGCTTTAAAAAATGCGTTGCTGAAAGGTGATTCACTTTTAATATTTCCCGAAGGAAGCAGGAACAACAGTAATTTACCTTTGAACAATTTTAATCTTGGTGCATTCCGATTGTCAATTGAATCAGGAATTAAAATTTTACCCGTGGTAGCTATCAATTCCAGATCTTTGGGCTTTGGGAAATCATTAATTATAAAACCCAGAGCAGCGGAATTGCATTACTTACCACCTATGGATCCAAACAATTTCGATGGTTCTGCAGAAAAGTTAAAAGAACATTGCTTTAATTGTATGAAAAATGAAATTTTGGCTGCTGACGATTATTTCAGAACCAATTAGTTATTAAATACGTTATTTTTGTGAATTATGGTACAAGTATTATTAGCAACGATAGTTATTATTGGATTAGCATTTGCAGGAATCGCTCTTCGCTTGATTTTTGTTAAAGGTGGTGAATTCAGAGGAACCTGCGCCACCAATAATCCAATGTTAAAAAATGAAATAGGTGAATGTACTGTTTGCGGAGCAAAGCCGGAAGAGGAATGCAAGAGTAATTAATTTTGGGTTACAATATTCGACTCAAAATTATTTGTCCCAACCAATTCAATAGATTCACCGTCGCCACCTAATTTTATAAATAAGACTTTTATACCCTCAATTTTACTTGCTACAGCATAGGCTTTTTCGTATCCCATTGCCATAAATCCAGTGGCATACGCATCAGCAATAGCACAGCCTTCAGCAATAACACTTACGCCTAACAAATCATTGATCTCGGCATAACCGGAAATGGGATTAATGGTATGTCCAACGATCTTTCCATCTACTTCATGAAAATTACGGTAGTTACCGGATGAGGCAATTGCCTCATCTTTCAATTGAATGATGGCTTGATTTTGTCGATCAGCCAAATTTTTCGTATTGATGGGTTTGTCAATACCTATTTTCCAATACTGATCTTCATTGTTCTTACCTTTTACCCTTACTTCACCGCCAATCTCAATCATGTAATCTTTGATATGAAGTTGATTAAAATAAGCAGCTATAACATCTACTCCTTTGCCCTTTGCAATGGCATTCAAATCGATCAATAATTTCTGCTGATTTTTAACAAAACACAACTGACCATCCTGCCATTTCCATATTAGTTTATCTAACCCGATCCTTGTCAGAATGGAATCAATGTCATACTGATTAACCTTTGTTAGCAATGTCGGATGAGGCCCAAAACCCCAATATTTTACTAATGGCATTACCGTTGGATCAAAATAACCATTGGTATTATTCCAAACATACTTTGCGAGGTTCAATGTATTTAAAAATAAGCTATCATTATCCCGTATACAAACCGAATCCTCTATTGATCCATTAATCTTACTGATAAGACTTAATGTGTCATAAGTGGAAAAAATTGAGTTAAAGCTATTCAACAATGAATCTACCTTATACTTTAAATCTAACTGATTAGTTGCTGCTTTAATGGAATAGGAAGTGCCCATGGTATTTCCATTAAAAAATATATAGCTAGCGGATGTGTTTGCCCTTTTCGGTTGGCAGGCAAAAGTCAGAAAGATTACACAAAGTGTAAAGATTAATTTAGTGCATACATCTATTGTAATTGTTTTAAACAAAAGCCTTATAGAATTGGACACTTAATAGATTTATACTTATTGGATTCAGGGAAAATACGACCGGTATAGGTTATTGATATTTCCGCTCCACCTTCCCCTTTGGATGCAGCTGTTAATTTAGATAAATTGACATCGTAACTAAAAACAAAGCTTACCGGTTTATAATCTAACCTCACTACAGGAATGATGGCATCAGCAAATCTATAAAAAGCACCCAATTGAAAATTGATAGCTTCACTGGTCTTAAATTGATTGCCGAATTTATACTTGAAAAAAGTACCAAAAATCAACTCTTGTGAAGGCCCCTGTTTTTGAAACAATATGCTCGGCACAAAACTAACTCTGTTAGACACATTAAATCTACTACCAAATTGAGCTGTATATCTTCTATCCAGCTCTATATTCTCTCCTGCAAAAAATGAAACGTTTGGTTGAAATATATTAAACAATGCACCACCCAAATAGAAATTTACATCATCAGTAGGTTGATAAAACCATAGTAAACCTGCCGCAAGATTAAAATAGTTATAGTTTTCAAGTAAATCTGTTTCCACTTGATCCGGAAATTGAGCATTAGTAAAATCAATTGATCTTTGACTAAAACTTCCATGAAATCCTACTCCCAGATAGTTCGATTTATTCTGATCCAATGCAATCACATAGGAAACAGCCAAACCTGCTTGATTGGTTTTAAGTGCTAAGTCACCGGCGGCATCATTAATAAATGTAGCACCTACTCCAAGCGTTGATCCTCCCATTTGATTTCTTAATAATCCGAAATCAGCCGAAACTGCGGCTGTACGAAAAGCATTACCGAATCCATTGCCAAATGTTTCCCATTGCATTCTAAAGTCGGCGGCAACACGAACATCACCATCCATATATCCAGTAAAAGCAGGGTTTTGAAATATTGGCATAGAAAAAAAATGACTAAAATGCACATCTTGAGCTTTACTTAAAGTAAAACTCAACATTATCATCACAACTAGAACACTTCTTTTCATCTACAAAATAATTTTCTTCAGATCATTTTAGCAATGTAATATTTCCTTTTCGTATTGATCGTTCGAGATTGGTGCAAACCAATTCCATATAATAAACATATACACCGGGATCCAATTCTTTACCGTTTTGAGTACCATCCCACGCAGCCGTTTCCGTATCTGCTTCAAATACAATTTCTCCCCACCGGTTAAATATTTTAAATGTTGACACTTCAGCAATACCTAATCCCGGCGTAATCTTCAATAGGTCGTTTACACCATCATTATTAGGTGTAAAGACATTGGGTACAGTAGCGATCCCTCTTGAACAGTCTTCCAATATTAATAACACTACAGAATCAATTGCCCTACATCCACCATTACCTACCTCAACAAAAAATGTGGATGTTTCAGTTATTGGATCAGTTGTTATAGATTGTGTATTATCAATAAAATTACCCTCACTATCAAACCAGTTATAGGTTACTATACTTGGAGAAAATGCAGTTAAATCCACTTGCGTACCGGAAACTACCACTTGGTCTTCACCGGCATCAACGAAAGGTGCTCCGGATACTTCAATAGTAACATTTGCTTGTTCCGGCGCACAAAGACCACTTGAAATGGTAACGGAATAGACCGTTGTACTATTGGGTGAAGCAATCGGGTTAGGAATATTAGGATTAGATAATCCCGCCGCCGGTGTCCAGGTATAATCAATGGTTCCGTCTTGCGGGAATTCAGTTGCTTCTGCCAACAATTCTACTGTTTCACCTGCACAAATTTGTGCATCCGGACCTACTAAGCCTTGTATTTCCTTCATTACATCCACTTGGACGGTAAGTGTATCTGCACAAACTATCGTATCATTATACATCACTACTTGAAAAACAGTAGTATCAGATGGTAAAACCGTTGGAGTGGCACTTGTACTGTTGATGATGATATTACTTGGCGACCATAAATAATTACTGGCACCGGAGGCAGATAACTGTACATTATCACCTATACAAATAGATTTCCCGGGACCAATAGATCCGGTAGGTGTTTCAAATATTTTTATAATAAAGCTTGTATCATCAGTACAACCAAAATCGGTAGTTACTTCGTAATTAATCGTTAAATTACCGGTAATTGATCCGTCATAATCGTGGGTAGGATTAGTTTGTGTACTAGAGGTACCATCTCCAAAATTCCATAGCACACCTGCCACAAAATCTCCAGTCGTTTGTGCAGAATCTATTATCGAACTGTCAGCAAACATTATTTGCCCTAGATCGCAAAGGTAGTCTCGATCCACAATTGCCCCGGCTTTTAACCTACTTACATATACACTTCTTCCAATCTCCACTTCTACCGGTGGACAATTTTCAGCCTTTAAAAGAATCAAAGGCTTATACACACCTGGATCATCATAAGTCACTAAAATATTATCTGTAGAAACAACATCATTTAAAGTTTGTCCATCGCCAAAGTCCCAAAAAATTGAGTCAGTTCTTACAACATTTACCTGACTAAACAATACATCATCAGGAGCACAAATGGTATCCGGATCAAAAGTAAACCTTCCCGCTTGTCCGCCAATAAAAATAAAATCCTTTTTATAGATACTATCTCTACATAGTGTTCCATCCACTACCAGAGCCACATCCCAATATCCATCATGAGGACTACCAGCAGTATATATATTGGTGCCGTTAGCAAAACCAACCAATTCATCCCCGGAATATCCAGGTTCATCAGTATCTAACTCATAGTACCATTTGATATAATTCAATTGACCGGGAGCCGGTTGAGGAATCATTGTAAAATTGGAAGTAAGTGTTGGACAGTTGGCACTATCCTTATCTACCATAAAATCAAAGCCGGAACCGGTTACTGTAATGTAGAAATTAGCGGTTGTATCATCACTACAAGTAGCTCCATTTACTGTACTGGTAACTGTTAATGTAACATTATAATTACCAGCTGTACCATAAGTTACTACCGGATTTTCATCTGTAGAACTAGCTGGAGTACCACCTGAAAAGCTCCAATCATATGTTAAATTTCCACCTAAGCTTAAATTGTTAAAATTCACTTGTTCGCCAGGACAAATATTTGTTTTATCACTACTAAAACGTGCAATAGCTCCTCCTACTATAAGCGTAGCTGTAGTATCATCGGAACAGCCGATGGCATCAAAAGTAGTTAATTGTACAGTATACTGTCCGGAAGAATTATATGGCGGAGGTGTTGGATTAAGCGTATTGTTAAAGGCCTGAACACCTCCCCCATCAGTTTGTATCAGCCAATTGGCATCAGCAATCACATTAGTTCCTCCGTTAGTAGACAACATAGTCGCATTTAATGTTGGTGTAAACGGTGTGGTACAAGAGCCTAAGATACCATCTAGATCAGCGACACCACCACCAACAGTAATGGTATATTGCGTCAACTGTACACAAGCCGGAGTAGAGTTATCTCTTGTTCTTAAAGTTGCGGTATAAGTTCCAGAACTGGTATAAACATGGTTAATGGTCTGTGGGGATCCAAAAAAGTCTGTCGAATCACCATCGCCGAAATACCACTTCCAAGCCACTACTCCCGGCGTATTGTCATAAAAAGATACACTTTCACCGGGGCAAATTTCGCTTGGATTAACTGTTGCATTTCCACTAATATTACTTAAATCTATTGTATTTCGTACAGAATCCGTACAACCGGTAAAAGCACTGCTTACCACCAATTGAATTTGAAAAACATCTATGGAACCTAAATCAACTACTATTTCCGCATTATTAATATTGTTAAATGTTCCCAATACAGCCGGAGATCCTGGACCATAAACCAAATTCCAGACAATATTATCAGCAAACTGCCCTTGGATCTTGTCAGGGATTAACCTAATCTTGGTAGGTTCACCACAAACTGGTTTAAAGCTAAACTTAGCGGCAGGTGGATTTACAATTACATCGGTAGCTACTGTATCTTTACATCCATTAACATCACCTACCAACAATACCTCAAAAGGTTGAGCCCATTCATCCTCATAATTATAAGTAACATTTGAACTTGTTCCTACTCCGCCATTAAAATATCCACCGGGTGATTCAAAATACCAATCAAATTGTGTTCCTGGAATATTACTTGTAGCAGTTCCCGCTACAGATTCATTGATGCAAATATTGTTAGGTGTAACTGACATTGTCAAATCTGGCTTATCTCCAACCTCAACAGCCAAGAAATCCGATGATTGCGAACATCCTCCACTAAAATTTACCGTTGCCGTGGCAACATAATCTCCAAAACTGTTATATGTAGTAGCTATCGATGTTGGCGATCCAACTCCACTGGAAGGACTTCCTCCCGGCAGATCCCAAGATACACTTGTTATAGTTGTACCTGCGGGTAAATTGGCACTGACATCAAAAATAATATCCAATGGAGCACAACCTTCGTTATCTTGAACATTTGACGTTACATTAACATTAATATTATCGTTGATTTTAACAAAATTATTCTTTGTAACAGTTCTAGTACAACCACTAGCAGATGTCGCTGTTAGACTAACGGTATAATCCCCAGCATTGTTAAATGTAAATGATGGATTTACTGCAGTACTGGTAGCAGATGGAGATACCCCCGCAGTAGGTGTAACTGTCCACATATAAGATACTGCGTTTGTTGTGGCCGATGTAAAATTAACAGTAAATGGCACTCCGCAGGATAAAGTGTTATCCGCTGAAAAATCCACAGTTGGCCCAGGTTGAACAGTTATTGTTTTACAAATTGAATCGCGACAAATTCCATCTATGGTGGAACTTACCAAACAAACATTTTTGGCTCCTGTAGTTGAATAAGAGGTACTATATATTGCAGAATTGGTTCCAACCAAATTACCATTAGAATACCACTGATAAACTAATCCACCAATAGAAGAATTATCTGTTAATGTAATCATCTCACCTTGACATGGTGTGCTATTGCTTATATTAAAATCAGTAGTTAATTGATCAATCACAACCGCTCCAACAATAGTAGTATCATCAACACAACCATTATCATTAATGGATAAACTAATATCATAAGTCCCATTTTGGGTATATGTTACTGCAGGCGGATTTTGAGTATTAGCTGTCGAAGGTGACACACCTGCTCCCGGAAATGTCCAGTTATAAGTTAAACCGGCTTGATTTACCGGAGTAGTATTAGTAATAGTAGGTGTAAATGGCACGGTACAACTACCGGAAGGACTTACGGTAAAATTAGGCACCGGCGGTTTGTCAACAGCGATATAATCATCTTTTCTTATAAATTTTGAACATCCATTGGCATCCGTTACTACTAACACGATATCTACTGTATTGTTTTGGGCATAAGTAATTGCAGGATTTTGAACAGTTTGAGTAGGAGGTTCGCCTAAATCCCATTCCCAAGATACAATCGGCGCATCTCCCAATACGGTTTGATCAGTAAACTGTACATTTAAAGGCGCACAACCATTTCTCGGACTCGCAATAAAATTGGGTTGAGGTAGTTTAAATACGGTAACATTTTGCGAAAATGAACTAGCCCCTCCATTGATCGTTAATGTAATGGTATAAGTACCGGGATTAACAAAGGTAAAACCTGGATTAGGATCTGAACTTCCTGATGGTGGCGTTCCGGTACCTGTTATAGACCACGCCCATTGAGTCGCTCCTGTGGACAAATCAGTACATTGTACTTGTAAAGGAGCACAGCCTTGACTTGGATTAACTGAAAAACTTGCATTTTGACCTACAGCAATACTACTCATTGCCATAACAATAATCAATACTAAATAAGCTCTAATATCTGTTAATATAGAAGTTTTGTTCATGTCCCTTTTGTCAAAGTTTGTAAAAATAGTAATAACTATCTTCTTTACCATTATAATACCTAACATTTTTTAACGTCGTTGCCCCACCACTTATTTCATTTAAAAAAAATTATACTACAATTGTTAATTTGCAGAAAATCATTGAATTAAATCATATTAAACCTAACCACTAAATGAATGGAATTTGTCGATTATCAATTGTTCCTCTTAGAAAACAACCCTCAGATGCTTCGGAACAAGTAAGCCAATTGCTATATGGAGAACAAGTGGTTATTGAAGAAGAAAAGGGGAATTGGTATGTTGTTAAGTGTATCAACGATAACTATAGAGGTTGGGTAGATAAAAAACAAATTGCACTTAATATAAATGTAGAAAATACTTCCTACATTGTCAATTCCCGCGTGCTTGAGATCAATGGCTCTTATATCCCCTTGGGAAGTTTACTTAGTAAGGATGATCTAAAAGACCAAAATATTGAAGATTTACTTCGAAAAAAGAAGATTAAAATTAGAAGCAAAAGCCTCGATTTATCGCAATTGATCAATAACGCAAAAAAATATATTAATGCACCGTACTTATGGGGAGGTAGAACTCCTTTTGGCATTGATTGTTCCGGTTTATCACAAATGGTTTATCAATTAAATAGCATTTCACTTCCCAGAGACGCCTACCAACAAGCTGAAGAAGGAAAATTGATTCATTCGCTGGACTTTGCCCAAAGTGGCGATCTGGCGTTTTTCAATAAAGGCACTAATGATAAAATTACCCATGTCGGCATCATTCTGAAAACCGGAGAAACACTTCAAATCATACATGCTAGCGGCTGGGTACAAATCAACACGCTAAATGAAAAAGGCATCCTAGATAATAATGGTTATTTAAGTCATCATTATTTGCTAACGAAGCGAATTATTCATTAATCTAACTTAAACTAAATGTTTGAGGTCTTCTATTTTTATAACTTCGCCGAAGAATATTTGATCTGATCCAAATGACATTGATCTCGCATAAACACAAGTTCGTTTTCCTGGCTAATCCAAAATGTGCCAGTACTTCTATACATGAATTTTTACGACCATATTCCGATAAAGCATTTACGATAAGTGTTTATCAAAAACCTTTAGGGACTCATGCCTATGCTAAAGAAGTTAAAAGATATTTGGAAAAGAGAAATTACAAATGGGAGGATTATTTTGTTTTTACTACGCTCAGAAACCCTTTGAACAGGATTAAGAGTTGCTATTATTACGAAAGAGATTTTTGGCAAAATAAAGACCCTATCGATCTGTTTATAAGAACACCAAAAGACTTCAAGAAATATGTTTTAGGCAATTGGTATAATCGCAGATTTATTGATATTAATCGCTTTACTTCTGACAACAACGGCATCAACATCGTTAATAAAATTATTAAAGTGGAAGATATTGATGTGGAAATGCCGATCATCCTTAAGCAAATAGGTATCCCGGTTAATTGGAAAGATCTTGAGAAAAAGAATATATCCAAGAAAACCAATAAGGTGGCATTTGATGATGAAATGATTGAACATGTAAAAAAGACCAAACCGAATGATTGTTCTTATTACGAAATGTAAATCAATCCAGTAATATCAGTTTTAGATGGATGATCAAAAAACAAATCAATCTGCCTCTACTGATTGGAATAAGGTAGTAAAAAGACTCTCCGTTATCGTTGGGATAGGTTTTTTGGTAAACATTATCATCGTTGTTTTCCTATCAGAGTCGTTTGATCCTACAATATTTTTGACTTTTAAACCGGAATACATCCTTCTTGCCTTTATCATTGCTGTTGTCCCCATTTATTTACACGGGTATACATTAAAAATATGGGGCGACTTTTTCAAATACAACTTCAATTTTAAAGAGGCTGTTAATGTTTCGGCCACCTCCCTCCTTGGCTCTGCTGTAACACCTACCATGTTCGGTGGCGGGCCTTTGAAACTTGGTTTGTTAATGATGAATGGATTTCGAATGGGGCAAGCAGCTGCAGTGGTTACCATTGGCAGTATACAAGATATTATTGCTTTTATTGTCTTAGTGATTTCATCCATTTATTTATCCGAGACGGTTGACATGAGTATGCTTTTCGATAAAATCGTCCATTTAGATTTTAACTTAATTCAGTATCTGATCATTGCAGGTGTGCTCATCGGTGGCATTCTTATCGCCAAAATAGTGATTGCCCGGTCAACTTTTGGAATGAAAATCATTCGAGCCATTAGAAGAACATTTATTGATTTCAAGGCTTCTTACCAATTAATCATTCAAAATGGCAAGTTGTACTTTTTATGGACAACTGTCATAAACATTATTCGTTGGGTAAGCATATATGCTATTTTGATGATTCTTGTAGCCGGACTGGGAATATCCAAAATTGACTATTTAGAAATTTGGTCACTTCAATGGATTGTTTTCAGTGGCATGACGTTCACTCCTCTTCCCGGTGGTGCCGGTGGCGCAGAAGCTACCTTTTACTTCGTTTACAAATCCTTTTTCTCTGAAGACATCATTGTCGGACTTATTTTGGTTTGGCGGTTCTTTGAAGCTTACTTCCGACTAATATTCGCTGCTTTATTGGTGGTATTCTTTTCGCGCAAAAAGATCAAAGCTTAATTTAATACAGGGTATCCAATATGGCGATAAAATCTCCCCCTGCAATGAATACATATATTGAAAGTAAAGTTACTGCACCAACTATAAAATAGGTTAGAGCTATCAGCCATTTATTGTTTAATATCTTATCCAGATTACTCATTACTTTCAATTTTATAGAGATATATTTTCCAGAAATCATCCTTGTTCTTAAAAATGGCCTCCATATTCAAATCTAAATTCTCTGCATTTTCGATAACCACGGTCGACAAGATATAGTCTACTCCATGTTCATTCAATAAACGGGTATCTACCGCCCAACTTTGAATAGTTACATCTTGGTCTTTGCTGATCATAAACGCTCTATTCTCTTTACCCAATTCGGCAGAAAACAAATAGCATCTATTCCCCCAAGCATCAAAATATCGCACCAATTCATAATCCTTAGCCATTTCCTCTTCCATGATGGTTTTCATAAGATTCTTATGCTCTAATGGATACATCGCCTGTAATCCGTCAATAGTTAGAAAATGATTGTATTGGCTAATCGTAGGATTTAAACCTAAATGAGCAATTCTATAATCGCTCTTTTCTCTACCAATAAAATTACCAATTTGTTCAAATGTATCAGATGCAAAAAACTGATGCGCATCCGGTTTCCGTTGAAAACCCAGCATATTTCGGTAATTATTGACTATTTCGTCATTGGCAAACAACGTTGACACGATTAAGGCAAAAACAACAAAGTAGCTCAGATTCCTTCCTTTGGAGAATGAATACATATCTTTAATACTATACGCCAAAATCCCCATCCAAATAATAGGTAATAATATTTTTACACGCTTAATATTAAAGGATATGATCAATGGATGGATCTTTTCCAAAATAGGCACCAGAAAGAGATAAAAGCCATTCAATAAAGCAATTCCCAAAGCCAAAATCATCAGATACTTCACCGCTTTGTTCCGTAAGTTGAAACAGCCTAATACAAAAATTGGCAATGTAACAAAGGTTCCGACATGAAAACTTCCGATAAACAATATATAAAAGGTTTCGCCTATAGACTTTAAGAAGCCGGGTACTTCATTGATGGTGAGCTGGTATTCATCTCTTTGTAAGGGCAAATCTGCTAAAAAAGTAGCATACACCAAATGATAATTGACTGCCAAATAAAGCATATCCATGATACCCAATAATAGAAGGAATCTAATACCGGCATTTTGTTTTTGGTAACTGTATAGAAAAACACCTACCAACATGAGGTTAACGAAAGCAGCTGACCATACAATATTAGCATAAAAAGGAAAAGCTATGATGGCGAAATACTCCCAATAGTTAGTGCGTTTATTCAACACATTCAAAAAAGCCAAGAGTAAGAGAGGCTGCCCGGCTACGGAAGCACCGAATGTGATAAAAAATGGAATGATACTGAATAAAGAAGCAATGAGAATAGCCCAATGTTTTTCATTCTCATCTGTAAAAACATACTTCTTAAACAAGCCGTATGCCCCAACAAAGCCGATGAGATGAACCACAAATGAACTAACCAAATAGCCTCCAATGGTACCAAATAAGTAGATAAACAAAACAGTAAAAGATAGTCCTGATGGAAATAGAAACCTTGGAATACCACCCAGAAAAGAAGGGATGATGGTATTCATGTCAGTATCCAATGCCACCCCATAATCAACAATGGAGCTGAACCAAATCCACTCTCCTTCTAATGTGTCGTGAATTCTAATATAGACATCATGACGAAGAACAAAGGGAAAAAATTGAATGGCGAACAACAGCAAACAACATCCATAAGCTAAAACCAATTGCTTATTTTCTGAGATGTATGCTTTCATTCTTACTTTTTGGTACATCAATGCCCGTTTCTGAGAGCATTGATAATCTATGGTTTTTACAAGTGATGCTTACAGCAGACTACAAGTTAATCCTTATCTTCATTATAAGAACTTCTATCACCAACATTTTTAAACACAGGAACAATAACCGAACCGATCAAAGCGTCTTTTACCAATTTTCCGGCATCCATTATTGATTTTAATTCTGCTAAAACTTCATCATAAACCTCCAAGGTAAAATCAACATGTTCTTTGGTATGTGAAAGGGAGATCAAATGATAGCCGATAAACAATACGCCTCTTTTCGCACACTCCTGCTGCCAGAATGATTTCAATTCCGAAGACGTCCAAGTATCGCCATCAGCTAAGTTAATAACCGATTTATAAGGATAACCAATAATAGACACGACATCATCAATTTGATGCTTTAGCACCAGCTTGGTAAATTTATCGATCATATACTGACCTAATTGTTCTATATGCGCATGAACATTGTGCGTTTTCAGTTTATTGACCGTTGCAATGACTGCTGCCAATGAAAGTGTTTCCGCTAAATAGGTACCTGAATAAAATACTTTATCGAACTGATCCATATACTCTCTCTTACCACAAACAGCACTCACCGGCATACCATTGGCAATGGCCTTACCAAAACAAGCCAAATCAGGGGTTACACCAAAATACTCCTGTGCTCCTCCAATGCCCCATCTAAAGCCGGTAAACAACTCATCAAAGATCAATACCACACCATGTTTAGTGGTCAATTCTCTAACCTTCTCTAAAAAATTATTTTCGGGTTTGATAGCGCCAACCGGTTCCATGATCAATCCTGCAATCTCACCTTTGTGCTTTTCTAACAATTGCTCTAAATAGTCGATATCGTTGTATTTGGTAGAAAGCACCAAATCTTTATATGCTTTTGGAATACCTGCACTTCTCTCGGTAGTCGTAACATACCAATCTTGCCAGCCATGATAACCACAGATAATGATCTTTTCCCTACCGGTATAACCTCTGGCCAATTTGATGGCAGTAGAAGTAGCATCGGTGCCGTTCTTACCGAATCGAACCATTTCTGCACAAGGCACGGCATCAATGATCACCTGAGCGGCATACGCCTCAATGGGTGACGATAAAGTAAACATGGTTCCTTTCTCCAATTGTTTTACAATCGCAGCATTAATATCCGGATCGCAATAGCCTAAAATAAAAGGACCTAATGCCATACCATAGTCAATATAGCGGTTGCCATCCATATCCGTCACTTCACAACCTTTGCCGGATTCCAGATATAAAGGAACGGCTCCCACACTCCATTGCATGGTGCTTTTACTTAAAGTATGGCTCCCCAACGGAATTCTTTCCAACGCATACTCCAAATGCGCCATACACTTATCCAGTTTTAACGGACCTGTTGTTTTATACATATATCTTGGAATTTTATCTAGTTCTGCTTCGTGATTTCTATACCAGTTGACACCGGCAAATTTGGAATTAATTTTGGCAATCTCAGGATGCTTTTCCAAAAGATCCAAAACATCCTCCATAGAGAAATCCAATTGATCTTTAAATGTGGTGAATATCTTCTCAATGAATTCAAAGTCTTCCTCATAATCCAATGTCCAGCGATGTGTCATAAACATATTGCCTTCACTTTCTATTGGATTTTTAAAATTCTTTATCCTGAAAATCTCCGGATTCTCCCAAATGTAGGGAAAGGTATGTTCCCGTTGATAACCTTTTTTCGCCTCCTTCCATGCTTTTTCCAAGGCCGGAAATGAGCATCCTTCTACATCCAATCCATCAGGGAAAGTACCCGGACTGATATTGGTTACAAAATCAATGTCGCTTTGGTGGTCAATCCAGTAATTCACCATCTTGTCGATCAAACGATAATCGGTTAACGGAGAATCAGAAGGTATTTTTAGCACAAAATCTGCTTGCTCGTGTTTCGCAGCCTGATAATGTCTGTCTAAAAGATCGTTCTCATCTCCCCGAAAACAAGGAATATTGTGCTGACGGCACAACGCCTCGATTTTATCATCATTCGGGTTAGTAGAAGTGATGATCATCACCTCAGTAACAGATTGAGCTAATTTTACTCTGTCGTACATATACAACAGCGCCTCTTTACCCATTATTTTTCGCATTACCTTATTGGGCAAACGAGTACTACCGGTTCTAGCCTGAATACAAGCTAATGTTTTAATTGATGGTTGGGTTGACATAAATGACTGAACAAGGGATTATTCAAAAAAATTAGCCACAAAAGAAAATGCAGTAGAAGGTATCCAGGCACCATCGATTTTTTGCCTGTATTTTTCTTCACCGGCATATAAATTCTGTGCTTTCAATTGCTCTACCAATGCATTGGGAATTGCTTTATAATGCAAATCCTTTCTCAAATATCTGTAATAGGTGTAATGTTGGTCGAAATGACGATTTTTATTGCCATAAGCTACAAAGAAAGAATACTTTTCAGCCTCAAACTCTCCTCCCGTGTGGATCAATCGCGGATCGAACAGAATGCAGTCGCCGGGTTTGGTTTTAATCCATTCTGCTTTCTCTTTCAAATAATCCTTGAGTCCCAGTTTAGCTTTTACATTTTCGACATTGCTCAATTTTTGATCATAGGTTAGAAATTCTTCTTCAGAAATCAAACCACTTAATCTATGACTGCCCGGTAAAACGCCCAAATGAAAATCATTGGCTTCCGGTTGTAAATAAAAGCCGCATCTCATTAATTCATAGGCCTCCGTATCTTCTTGCCAATCCGGCCAATCAGCCTTGTAGCTTCTATTGATCCCGTCTCTGTGCCATGCAAAAGAAGAATATCCTAAATGCAGATCGTTGTGTTGAAGAAACTTAGCATCTTCTCCTAAGATCTCTCGAACATTTTTTAATACTGTTTCATTGAAAATAACCGGCCAAAAAGCTTCATTGGCGACAACTCCATCTGGAATGGTCCATGATTTCTTGATCTTACCGGTGCCAACTTCATATAACTTCTTTATATAAAATTGAATAGTTTCTTCATCCAATACTTGATTTAAAACAACAAAACCCTTTTCTTGAAATTCTTGCTTTAAGTTCCTCATAGCATCAGTTTTCTATTAATTCGATGCCTAAGGTAGCTATTGTTTTGGCAGATTTTCCACCATTTTGTAAAGGTTTCAATTCATTTAACAATTCATTAGGGTAATCGCAATGAATTTCTTTTCCTAAGGCGGCAGCGGTTAACACCACAGTAGAATAGGTTGCAATCAAACAACTGCAATTCGCAACCATTTCTTCTGTGTTACCTTTGGTATAGATTTTACTTCCCGGAGCATACGTTTCTATCTCTTTGGTTGCCCTGTCCACAATTTCTCTGGGATGAAGTTTAAAGATAATCTCTCTATCGCCGGCTATTTCCAATACTTTCTTGATGAATGCCACTCTATCGTGCGGACGCTTGGTTTCTCTGTGATTAGAGGTAGGCACCAGTACAAAATCCTTGTAAGGAAAATCGTTGTTACGGTAACGTTCAACATTATCAAAGTTGGGCACACTGGTCACCAAAATTTTATTGGGCTTCACTCCTCTTTTGATAAATTCTTTTTTATAGCCTTCACTAAAGACACAAAAATATTCGTAGTTATGTGACAGCCCCAACATAGCAGTATCCGCCAAAACTCTGGGCAAACCCAATAATCTGGCGGTATTAAATCGCCAATCGACAGGTTCAACTATACCTTCCTGAATGAGAATTTTCTTACAATTTTGGATGTTTTTGGGCACTGTCATATCGGTAGTCATGAATACGAGATCATAATCATGTTGCTTGCCTCGAAAATCATAGTTCAAACCGTGAGCCTTGCAATAATCGGCATTCTCCTTCTGGCACCATTTACCCATGATGGTAGCTTCTAACCAACCTCTCTTTTCCCATCTTTCCAGCCATCCATCACCATAGTAAGTGGTAAAATAACAGTCGTAATCATCAGGTAAGTGTTTCATTATCTTATGCATTATTTCGGTCTGATTTTTAGACCCAATAATGAATAATACCTTAACTGATCTCAACATAATTTTTGAATAGATGGAAAAAAGATCTTTAGCCAGATCTTTTCAGATACTTTATTTGCCTAAAAGTACTTCTTGCGTAATGTTTCTCAATTTAGCCAAGGCACCTTTCTCGCTGTCGTACACTTTTTTAATGCCATCTCCCAAAGCTACTTCCACATCACGAATGTCTCTCACCAATCGTTGCATGCCTACCGGCTCCATTGAAGCCGGATGATCTGTTCCCCACATAGCTCGGTCTAGTGTAAAGTGTCTTTCTACAAATGTGGCTCCTAAAGTTGTGGCTGCTACCGTGGTGGTTAATCCGGTTTCATGACCGGAATATCCAATTGGCACTTTTGGATACATTTGCTCCAGTGTATTGATCATTCTTAAATTCAATTCATTCACCGGACAAGGATAAGCTGAAGTGGAATGGGCGATCAATAAATTATCTTTGCCCAATGCATTTACTGCCATTTCTATCTCCTCTAAAGTGGACATACCGGTTGAAATGATCAACGGTTTGCCGGTAGATTTCATTTTCTTTAAAAGATCGATATCCGTTAAAGATGCAGAAGCCGCTTTATATGCCGGTGGATTAAACTGCTCAATCATATCGACCGATGGAATATCCCAGCAGGAAGCAAACCATAAGATGTCCTTTTCTCTACAATAGTCATTGATCACATTGAATTCAGCCTCTTCAAACTCAATTTTTTTCTTGTAGTCAATATAGGTTAAAGTTCCCCATGGGGTTTCTCTCAACTTATATTTCTGATCTTCCGGCACACATAGTTCCGGTGTTCTTTTCTGAAATTTAACGGCATCACAGCCCGCGTTAACGGCTTCATCAATTAGTTTCTTTGTAATGTCCAAAGAACCATTGTGATTGATCCCAATCTCAGCAATGATGAAAGTTGGGCATCCCTTACCTACCCACTTGTTTCCTATTTTTACCTTTCCCATGAGTTACCTTCTATTTTAAGTTCGGCATTTAATTATTAATTCTGCTAGATCTCTAAATGCCCCGTATCCTCCATTAACAGTGCAAATATAATCACAGAGTTCTTTAATTGGTTCAATTGCATCTGCCGGACATGCCGCTAAACCAACTGTTCTCAACACCTCTTCATCATTGAAATCGTCCCCTATATATGCGATTTCGTCGTTATCCACATTATGTTTTGCGACAAATTCTGCCAAACATTTTTTTTTATTTTTTACGTATAAATAAAGTTCTTCAATCTTTAATTTCTCTGCCCTTCGCTTCAATGGCATTGAGTTTTCTCCGGTTACAATCGCCGTTTCTACGTTTAATAAGTTCCT
>JAGQYH010000039.1 GCA_020436175.1 Bacteroidota bacterium | reverse complement strand
ATGTGGTTTGTAAAGCCTCGATTTTTTCTGTGATCTGCTCTGCGATCTGCATGGCATCAGCACCTTTTCTTTTGGCAATGGATAAGGTTACGGCAGGATACTCCGAAGGGTAAGCTTCTTTGTCTGATCCGGCGGCTCTTGCATAACCAAAAGATACATACGATCTCGGTAATTCCGGTCCATCAATCACGGAAGCTACTTGCTTCAAATATATAGGGCGATCCTTATACACCCCGACGATCAAGTTTTTAAGATCATCTTCGGATTGTAGAAAGCTACCGGCTTTCACAAAAAATTCCTGATCGTTTTGATTGAAATGTCCGGAGCTGTATTCTTGATTATTAGCGATAATATTTTGGGCTACATTGAGAAAATTAAGGTTGCTTTCCGCCATTTTATCTTTGTCCATAACCACACGCATTTCTCTGGAGCGTCCGCCGATAACATCCGTTATAGAAACATCCGTTGTTTTCTTAATTTCATTTTCTACTTCTTGAGCGATCCGTTTTAACTGGTAATCGTCATATTGCTCACTCCAAAGTGTTAATCCCATCATGGGTACATCGTCAATTGCTCTCG
The DNA here is from genome assembly GCA_020436175.1 of Bacteroidota bacterium. Lineage (GTDB taxonomy): Bacteria > Bacteroidota > Bacteroidia > Chitinophagales > JADIYW01 > JAGQYH01. The sequence continues at coordinate 13,442 of JAGQYH010000039.1, read as the reverse complement.
ACTTCACCAATGGCATAGTCACCCCTGCGGGCATTTCATCCATGTGTTTCATGATCTCGTTGTACAATTTCACCAACGATCTTTCTATGTCTTCTCCAACATAAAACTGTACGATGATCATGGCTTGTTCGTTCATGGAAGTGGAATAGACGTATTCAATTCCCTTGATGTTGGAGATCAGCTTTTCCAACGGTTGAGCTATTCTCGACTCCACTTCTTCCGGACTTGCACCCGGATAGCCTACAAAAATATCGGCTATGGGAACATCAATCTGAGGTTCTTCCTCCCGTGGAATAATCATTGAACTGTATATGCCAATAATCAAAAAAGCACCCATTAATAAAATGGTTAGTTTGCTGTTGATGAATAACTTGGCAATATTTCCTGCGAATCCTGCTTGCATTTTTTCTGTTTTCTTGGTTACGAATAAATTATTCTGTCACATTTACTTTGACACCGTTTAATAATCTCGACTCACTTTCTACCACGTATTGTTCTCCTTGTGATAAGCCCGACAAGATTTCAACCTGATCGCCATAGGTGTTGCCCAATCTGACCCATCTCAGCAAGGCGACATGGTCATCACTTACTGTAAACAATCCGGTTAGTTGTCCTTTTTGAATGATAGCGTTCTTATCCACCAATATTTTTTCTGAGGAGCCGGCACTACTTTTACCTGCCATGCTGACGTTGACATACATGCCCGAGAAGATGGATTGATCCTTTAATGTTTTGTCGTCAAGGGAGACTTTTATCAAGTATTGGCCACCGGTGTTCAAGGCAGAACGGCTAAGCTCATTGATGGTTCCGTCCAGCGCTTGATCATTGGATTTTAAAGTGACTTTTACTATATCTCCTTTCTTTATTTGAGTGATGTAACTCTCCGGAACCATTGCTTCTACCTCGAAATTGTTTCCTGATTCAAGACTGAAAAGAGGTTGACCCGGATTGGCAAGATCGCCGGTATTGATGTATTTTTCGGTGATTACTCCACTGAAAGGAGCAGTAATTCTGGTATATGCAAGTAAGGTAGAAGCGCTGTTTTTTGCTTCTTGCACTTGTTGCAATCTGGCTTTCATCATATTCACTTGAGTAGTAATGTCATCCAACTCCTTTTGGGTAGCACTTTGCTTGTCGAACAAATTTTTAATTCTTGCATAATCTTTTTCAATATTGTTCAAGTTGGTTTGTGCTTCCAGAACAGCAGCATCAGCTTGTGCTATCTGAGGTCTGATATCGGCATCACTGATGTTGGCCAACACCTGACCGGTGCTTACTTTGTCGCCAATCTTCACATTAGTGGAGGTGATGTATCCCATCATTCTGGCACTGATAGCAGCGTGATTGGTGGCCTGGATCTTACCGGAAACGGTGAATAGGTTATCAACGGCATCCATTCCAACAGTAGAAAGCTTTACTGATACCGGCATTCGGTTGTCTTCCGACAATTCAGTATGGTGTTTCTTACAAGAAACAAATGAGGTCGAAAAGCCGATGAGCGCTATAATAATAAGTGTGAAATTCTTCATGTTGATTACTTTATTTGATGTTGTATTGTTTGATTTATTGTGGTAATTCTAAAAGCATATTGATTTGTGAATAGGCTAAATGATATTCGTATAAAGCCTGTATGTATCCCATTTCTTTGTGATACAATACCGTTTCAGCGTTAAGAATATCTGTTGTTTTTTCTAAGCCTTCTGCATATCTGTCCATTTTAATGCGAAGTGCTTCTTTGGATTGTTCGATGGCTGTTTTAGCCAAGTTGATCTTATCTTGAGCCGCCGTTAATTGCCTTTTTGAATGCGCCAATTCTATTTCATTTTGGGCGATCAAATCAGCTAAACTCACTTCATTTTTGATCACTTCAATTTTGTTTTTTTGAATGGTAGTTTTATTCTTAAGACCATCAAAAATATTTATGGAGGCTTGTATGCCCAACAAGAATCCATGTTGTGCATCTTGGAAATCAAAAGGGTTGTTGACTTCATAAGAGCCGAAAGCATTGATTCTTGGCAATTTATTTTTTTGGACGGCTTCGATCATTTTTTGTTGTGCTGCGATCTGTTGCTCCATGGCATTAAAGTCAGATCTCGCGCCGGATAATTCATTGGAAAGAATAGAAGAATGATCTTCTTCAATAAGCGATTGTGAGGGTATTAGCAAGGTTCCGGAAGGTTCTCCCATCAGATAAGAAAGTTGATCGGAAATGTTTTGAAGGTTGTTTTTGGTTTCTAGAATTTGATAGTTGACCTCACTTAATCGCAATTCAACGGATAGTTCATCAACTTTTTGAAGATAGCCTTCTTCAACATTATCCTTCGTCAGTTTCAAGTTGGCTTCAACTGTTTTTTTCGTTTCTTCCAGTACTTCTAAGGCTTTTTGAGTCAATTGCAGCTGTAAATAGGATTGAGCCACCTGCGCACTGATCACCGTTTTATATCTAACCATTTGTAATTCGTATGCATTGGATGTAGCTTCCATAGCTGCTTTCATCGGGCGAACATCCAAATTCATCAGCGGTTGTTTGAAAGAAACCTGAGATTGAAGATTGCCTACAACAGATGGGTTATTCAAAGCCGACGGTATAAAGTCGGATTGTTCAATAATACCTTGTTGAAGGCTGTTCCCGAAGGCATACAACGGCAAATTGGTGGCACTTCCGGTGATATAAGCATCGATCTGTGGCAGATGATAGGTTTTTATGCCGGAGAGCTCAGTTTGAGCGATTTCATAATCATAGCCAACTTGTTTGATTTGATCATTATTGGCTAAAGCTTTTTCAATAGCTTCTTCTAAACTGAGTTCTTTAACCATTGTATCCTGAGCTTGTGATGTCCATGAGGACACCATCAGAACTACAATGATCAATGAATGAATTACTTTATTTTGTTGCATTAGACTTTCTCTATTTTGATTCGAATACAAAACTATTCGATAAAAAAGAGACAGATTGTGATATAGATCACAGTTTCCAAGACTCGCCAGCTATAGCTGATGATGGAAAATTAATAACTCAAGGAAAGTTTTCCCGGATTTGAACTAATAGGAGATTAATTTGGCTTTTCTTAAGCTGTCTTTTTGAGCGGGAGTCCATTGATAACTGTCTTCATAAATGCCGTTCATTTCCCAATCGCCATACATTGGATTCGGCAGAACAATGAATTTTTTGCCAAAATCCGCCTTTAGTTCTTCCACCACTTGGTTTCGCTCTTTAGTGGATTTGTCGTCGAACAAATCAGAAAAATCGGAAAGGTTGTCGCCCAATAGCATGATGATATTTTTATTTTCCGAAACAATTTGTCTCCGTGCTTCTTTACCGCTTTCTGCTGTTCGAAGTAAGAAATGTTCTTCATCTACATAAGGAAAGCCCAACTTTTTTAAATTGCTCATGGTTTCTGCCTTTTGGATTTCTTTTCTATTAGAAATATAGAACACCTCCACACCTTTGGATTGGGCATAGTTAAAGAAATCCAATGCTCCCGGTACGGCAGTAGCCTGTTCCAACATGCCCCAAGCTTTCCAACTAACACTTTCATATTCCCTGTCATCCTCAATCATTTTGGCATTATAAGGGCTGTTGTCTAATACCGTTTCATCAATGTCCGTTACAATGGCGAATGGTTTTTCCGATTGATCTTCTGCGGCAATCATTTCATCCAATTGCATTTGAGCCAGATTAAATGCCTGATAGCTCAGGGCTTTATATTCTGCCGACAATTGCTGCCACAGCACCGATTGAACGGAGTATTCGCGTAATGGGATGTCTTTTTGAACCACAATGGTTTCTTCTACCACTTTGGTTACGGCTGTTGTCTTACAACTAAGGATAAAAACAGTGGCAGAAAGAAAAAGAAAGTATCTTATTTTAATTGTCCGAGTCGGTATATCGGTGGTTAAACTTGGCATCATGGATGTTATTTTGATCATTTGGTTATTGAATCGATTGTGTGCGACTAAGATAGAAAAAGAAATGATGTTACAAGGCTTAAACTAAGCGAAACCAATGGTTCTTTACGGCAGCCAGTGGACATTTCAGGCAAAATGATTAATAAGACAAAAGCACTATTTAAGACAAAACTACCCAATAGGCAAATCACCTAGAAATATCATTCCGGCATAAGAGAATCACCTAATTTTAGTGAGAAAAATACGTAGTCGTTGACAAAACGATTTATTGAAACTACTTTTAAAATCTGCTTACGCCCTATAAGTGACATTCTATGACCAGATAGAAGAGACATCAAGAGTTAGATCAGAGGCAAAATTTGTTGCATAAAGCTATGGTATGTTGGTTCGCCAAACTGCAGCTTTTTGAACAGACCACAACATAATCCCCTGTTTGTATGTATTGATTTTTTAGTATCCGATTGGATGCTCACGAATAATAATTTTTGATTTAAAGAAGCATAGAGCCCACGTTCATTTAACTCAAAAATTAATTAAAATGAAATTGTGTTCTTTTTTCTTTTCAACCATCTTGCTTGCTACAAACATTGTATTTGGTAATGAGAACAACTTTACCGAAAAAGCTTTCGACCAATCCAATACTTTGAGTGGTAAGGTTTATATTGATATGGATCACAATTCAATCTTAAGCACGAATGATACGGGATTGCAAGGAACTAGAGTTTTTGCTTATGAAGATGTCAACAAAAACGGATTATTGGATGATAGTGATCGAAAAGTGGGCACCACCGAAACCGATGCTAATGGCGATTATACTTTTGACATTCCGGCAATAACTGCACATACATCCAGAACCAAAATTGCAGCTTCTTCAGATGATGCCGTTCAAAATGAACCGGGTGGGATTATGATCTTAGATAGTGAATCTGAGCCGGGCATTAGAGAAATAGGCTTGAGATTTCTTGATTTGGATATTCCTCAAGGCGCTAAAATCGCAAGTGCCAGTCTAAAAATTTCTATAGCTCACCATGCCGGAGAGTTTATCGAGATCATTGTAAAAGGTCAGGCAAGTGATAACCCGTCAACTTTTACCAATCAAGAGTATAACATTGGGAACAGACCGAGAACTCAGATTACTGCCGATTTTTATTCAAGCGTTACTCCTAATGAGTTTCAAGAATTGGAAATTGATGGAATTGAAGCCATTATTCAAGAAATTATTGATCGACCGGGATGGGAAGAAGGTAATGCATTGGTATTGATTATTGCTGATTTTTTTGCAGATATGTATATGTTCGATGGTGGCTTTCCTGCAGAATTGATTATCAATTATGAAGATCAATCTGACGTTACCTACATTGTAACGCCAGATCTAAGCAGTGTTGATCCTGTTTATCAGTTATCCTCAGAACAATATCAATTAGTGACCGTTGCCATCAACGGAGAAAGAAACAACATCGACTTTGGATTTAACCAACCGGTGATCAGTTCAACTGACCTTACAATTAATGAATTAAATCAAGCAACTATGGAAATATGGCCCAAACCAACAACTGGACCGATTAATATCTTGTTAAACGGAATCCAATTAGATCAAAACTTTTCAGTGAATGTGTTCTCCATCAACGGAAAGCTCGTAACTACTGAGAAAATTAATATTGGAAGTAATAATCAGGCACATTGCAATCTTTCTTCTCTGAGCAAAGGAACCTACATTGTTCAGCTAACTGATGGAAGTTCTTTCTTCTCTGATAAAGTTATTCTCCAATAATTCTTTCATTCTTTCGATTGAAATTTTACTACACTGAAAAGAGCTGTCTATTTAAACATGGATGGCTCTTTTTACATGTAACAGAATTACCTAGAAAAGGTACTTGACAATTTATTTGAATTGATTTACTTTTGATATTATTATATAAAAACCCTTAATCTTCTGTATGAACTCTAGAATTGCCTTCTTCGGATTTTCTCAAAGACAATTTATACTGTACAATTTGTCGAATATTTTAGAAATACAATAGTAGGCATTTCTCCTACGGCATAATGTAAACCCCTGACTATGAAAAAAATTGATTTACTCCTAGTAAGTATGTTGTTTTGTATCAATGTGTTTGGGCATGGAGAGCTTCATGACAGGATCAACCTTGTGTCTCAAGAACTCCAACTACGGCCCAATCTCCCTGAATTGTATGTAAAAAGGGGAGGTTTGTTCATGGACGACGGGGATTACCAAAACACTATTCTGGACATTGAAAAGGCAAAATCATTAGCTGGGGAAGACTATCCTCCCTGTATGTTTTTATTGGCTAAAATGTATTTTAAACTAGAAACTTATGATGCAGCCTTAAAAGAGATTAATAATTTTTTAGCTACTGAAGATGACCATGTATTGGGGCTATTAACAAAGGCGGAAATCTTAATAGCACTTGATGAAAATGAGGCAGCAGCTAAGTGTTATCAGCAAGCCATTGAAAAAACAACTACTCTTTTGCCTGAAAACTTTTTCGATTTAATAAATGTGCAGATTGCAAATGATCAATTGGACAATGCTTTTAAAAACTACCAACTGGCACAACTTAAATTTGGCAACCTATTGGTTTTTGATTTAAAGGCAATTGAGATTGCAGAGTTACGAAACGACTATACTAGCATCCATGAAATTTTAGATAATATTATCGATTCTCAACAAAGAAAAGAGCGTTGGTATTATAAGAAGGCAGAGTTTTTTTTGAAAGAAACAAAATATGAACAATCAATTGAACAACTCAAATTTGCTAAAGAAAGTTTGTTGCAATTGCCATATAGAATAAGAATTACACCCGCAATGCAGGAATTATCTAAAAATATTTCTGATACCGAACAAAACATAAAATCCCTTTTAAATGATAGTATTACTACAGAAAATGCCTTTGAGAATTAGTCGAGCACTTTGCTCTGCTCTAATTGTTTTAAGCCTGTCAACCCATGCCACAGAGTATGTTCCTATGGGATCGACATGGAAGTATAAAGACGATGGATCGAATCAAGGAACTGCTTGGAGAGCATCAGGATTTAACGATGCTTCTTGGTCGTCCGGTCCGGCTCAATTGGGTTTTGGAGACAGCGACGAAGCAACTGTTATTGCAGACGTTAATCAATACACCACTTATTTTAGAACAACATTTACGGTGGCAGATGCCTCCATTTATGGCACTTTAGACTTGGAAATGATACGAGATGATGGTGCAGTAGTCTATCTTAACGGAGTTGAGATCTGGAGGGACAATATGCCTACAGGAACAATAAACTATAATACAACTGCACCTACTTATGCAGATCCTGAAAATGGTATTTATACCACAACAGTTTCTAGTGCAAATTTAGTATCTGGAACAAATACTTTAGCAGTTGAAGTACATCAGAATGATCCAAGCTCATCTGATGTTAGTTTTGACTTTTCCCTAACAGCAGTATTGGCAGAAGAAGGAATATCATTTGGGTCTTCTTGGAAATATTTGGACAATGGTTCAAATCAGGGAACGGCTTGGAGGGCTAGTGGTTTTAATGATGCTTCATGGTCTTCCGGAAATGCTGAATTAGGTTTTGGAGATGGTGATGAAACTACTGTTGTTGCTGATAACAATCAATATACCACCTATTTTAGAAAACAATTTAATATTGCCGACACTTCTGATTATGAATCCTTGAATTTGGAAATGATCAGAGATGACGGTGCCGTAGTTTATCTGAATGGCACGGAAGTGTGGAGGGATAATATGCCAACAGGAACAATTAATTATAATACTGTGGCTTCCAGTAATATTAGTGGAAGTGCCGAAACAACTATTCATACAACTTCAATAGCTTCCTCTTTTTTGGTGAATGGCACCAATACGATTGCAGTGGAAGTACATCAGGATAACCCCAGTTCATCGGATGTTAGTTTTGACTTTGCTTTAACACCACAAGAAGCAGCGCCATACATTGATTTTGGCTCCGTTTGGAAATATTTGGACAATGGTTCAAATCAAGGTACTGCTTGGAGAGCCAGTGGCTTTAATGATGCATCGTGGTCGTCCGGTTCGGCAGAATTAGGCTACGGTGATGGTGACGAGGCGACCACAGTGAGCTATGGAGGAAACAGCTCCAATAAATATGTAACCACATATTTTAGAAAATCTTTTTCGGCAACAGGCTTTTCTTCATCAGATTATTTTGAGTTAAGTTTGATCAGGGATGATGGAGCAGTTGTTTATTTAAATGGTACAGAAATTTTTAGAGACAACATGCCGGAAGGAACAGTTACTTATACAACTTTAGCTGCAAGTAATATAAGTGGTTCTGAAGAAACTACACCAACCACACTTTTATTACCGGCAACGGATTTTATCAGCGGAACAAATGTTATAGCTGTTGAGATGCATCAGGATAATGTCACCAGTTCAGACATATCAATGGATATGCAACTCATCAATGTAGGCACACCTGAATTAACCTTTGAAAGAGGGCCTTACCTGCAAACATTAACACAATCAAGTGTTATAGTAAAATGGAGAACCGGTTTGCCGATAGGTTCATTTGTTGCCTATGGATCATCTCCGGGTAGTTTAACCGATACTGTTTATGATGCAACGGTAACTTTTGATCATGAGGTAACGGTTGGCGGTTTGAATACAGATACAAAATACTTTTATAGTATTGGAAATGGCGACACAACATTTGCCGGAGGCGATGCAGATCACTTTTTTATTACAGCACCGGAGAGTGATTATACCGGATTAACCAGAGCGTGGGTACTAGGCGATGCAGGAACAGCCAACAACAATCAACGAGATGTAAGAGATGCCTATTATAACTATGTAGGCACCGGCAAAACGGATATGATATTGATGTTGGGCGATAATGCGTATGATAATGGTACGGATGCAGAGTATCAATATGCCATGTTTGAAGGAATGTATGAAGACATTATCCGCCAAACTGTAACTTGGTCTTGTCCGGGAAACCATGATATTTATAGCGCCAATTCTAGTACACAGACAGGCCCATACTATGACATCTTTACTTTTCCTAAAGCGGGTGAAGCCGGTGGTTTGGCATCTGGAACAGAAGCATATTATTCCTGGGATTATGGGCAGATTCACTTTGTTTCTTTAGATTCTGATGATACAGATAGATCAACCGGCGGATCTATGTTAACCTGGCTAACCAACGATTTAGCAGCAACAACAAAGAAATGGATTGTAGTTATCTTCCACCATCCGCCTTACACAAAAGGCTCTCATGATTCTGATAATACAGGAGATAGTGGTGGAAGAATGAGAGACATGAGAGAAGATGTGTTGCCAATTTTGGAAAGCTATGGTGTTGATTTAGTGCTTTCAGGACACAGCCATTCTTATGAAAGATCTTACTTTTTAAATGGACATTATGATGTTTCCAGCACCTTTAATTCTTCAATGCAAGTGAATGCAGGTAGCGGCAAGTTAGATGTAGATTGTTCTTATAAAAAAGAAACAACAGGTCCTGATGCGGGAAAAGGAGCGGTTTATATTACTGCGGGATCTTCCGGAAAAGTAACCGGTTCTCTTACGGCTCACCCGGCGATGTACGCCTATTTGTATCAAATGGGAAGTGTAATTGTTGAAATAGAAGAAAACCGAATGGACGTTAAGTTTTTGAACAATACAGGCAACATTACGGATTATTTTACAATTGATAAAGACATTAACAATAGTGCTTTAGACACAACAATAACATCGGGCAATAGCATTACTTTAACTGCTAGTTGGGCGGATGATTTTGTTTGGTCGCCGGGAGGAGCTACTACACAATCAATAACCGTTTCACCTACCGACACAACCCAATACATCGTTACCAATGCCGCAGGGTGTTTAGCAGATACTTTTAATGTAAATGTGGACGCTCCTTTGGTTTGTAGCTCTACAAATGAGGCATCAACAGCCAATTTTGATTTTGGATCAGAATGGAGATATGATGACTCAGGAGCAGATCTAGGAACGGCATGGAGAGACAATAGTTTTGTTGATACCTGTTGGGCGAAAGGAGATGGTAAGTTTGGCTTCGGAGATACACCACCGGCAACCACAACGATAAACAATCATCATGGCGCAACCTATTATTTTAGAAAACATTTTGATGTAAGTGATATTTCTGAAATAGAAGAATTGGCTGTTGATTTAGTAAGAGATGATGGCGCAATTGTGTATATCAATGGAGTAGAGATTTTTAGAAGCAATATGGGGTTGGGCATAATCGCCTATGATGATTTGGCAACTTCAAACGTTAGTGGCTCAGCCGAAACAGCCATTCATTCGTTTACCATTCCTTCATCCAACTTATTGAATGGTGAAAATGTGTTGGCAGTGGAAGTTCATCAAGATAATACAGCAAGTTCAGATATTGGGTTTGATATGAAATCTACCATTGTGGAGGTTGAGGTTTATTCTTGGAACTATGAAACTATTAGCGGGAAAGTTTTTTTAGACATTGATTTTAACAGAACTTATAGCGCAGGTGATTACGGATCTGGTGCATTGGTTTTGGAAGCATATCAAGATAAAAATGCAAATGGAATTCTCGACTATGGAGATGCATTGGTAAGTAATACGGTAAGTGGCATTGATGGTTCGTATCAATTGGATGTTTATCCAAGTACAATTCCTGCCGTAAGTGTTTCTCCTTTAAGTTCTAATGATGATGCTTTGGAAAATTCCGCAACCGGAGCAGTTGCCATATCCGGCAGCCAAGTGTTAAGTGCTGATGTCAGTGGTTCTTCAGTGACATTACTGGATACTTCGGCTACATGGAAATATTATGACAGTGGATACCCATCATCAAATTGGTATAATATCGGATATGATGATTCGGGCTGGTCGTCCGGCAATGGCAATTTTGGATTTGGTGACGGTGGCGAAAACACTCAGCTAACTTCCGGACAAACAGCATATTACTTTAGGAAGGAATTTACAATTTCCGGACCAGATGGGCCTAATTATGAAATGGTTTTGGCAAATGTGAGAGTAGATGATGGCATTGTTATCTATATAAATGGAGTGGAAGTGGCACGCCAAAATATGCCTGATGGAGTAATAAATCATGGCTCATTGGCAGTAACTAATATTAACTATTTAGATGAGAGATCATATACTAGCATTCAAGTTCCTAACCCGGGACTAGTGTCGGGAACGAATACAGTTGCAGTCGAAATTCATCAAGATAATGTTGCAAGTTCAGATATGCATTTTGCTATGGAGTTAAAAGCATATGATATTCATGTCGATGAACTTGGATTGAGATTTAATAATGTTCAAGTGCCTAATGGGGCTGTGATTATTGATGCATGGGTGACAATGAAAGCGGCTAATGCTTCTACCGGCTCAGTAATTATTGAGGTTGAAGGAGAAGCAGCAGATCATGCTTTGTCTTTTAATACAACCAGCTATGATATCAGTGATAGAGAAAGAACAACAAATAATCACAGGGCTTATAGTAGATTCCCAATATTGAACAATGAGGATTATAATGTTACCGGATTGGGATCAATCATAGGCGAAATTGTGAGTCGCCCCGGTTGGTCTTCAGGCAATTCATTGGCTTTATTCTTAAAAGGATTTACCAATAACTTCTATACAAATGATGGAGGAGAATCGGCATCATTAGTGATTGCTTATGTTGATACTAATCAAACATCAGTTGATTATATAATCAATATAAAAGAAGAATCTCTTCCGGAAACTAAAGTCTTTATGACAGAACAAAATCCAATAGCTACGATTTCAAAAGGAGCAAGAGCGGCATCAAATGTAAATATTGGTTATTTAGGCACAACCAGTATGTGTGTGGCGGCGGCGGATGATTTTGATGACTTGCACGTTATAAATAGGTTTAATGGCGCCAATACTTATATTGGCGGGTTTGGCGGTACTACCAGATCAATTGAAGCTATTGCTTTAAGTTACAATGCGGATAGCCTGTTTGCCGTTGATGGCGACTCTCTTGGATTGGTAGATCTTACAACAGGGGCATTCAATGCCTACGGGACAAGAATTGGCTCAGGAACGGGTAGTTTAGGATCTTATACCTTTTTAGATATAGATGGATTGGCTTACGATTCTGAAAGAAATATTTTGTGGGCAACGGAAAGAAGAGAAGGTGCTCCTGACCTTCTTTTGGTGATTGATCATACAACCGGCTTGTTAGTGGAAGACTATTTTGGCGCAGGGGTTGACTATCTGGTAACCTCAGGTGCCGGACTGTTAAACGACATTGACGACATTGCGGTTAATCCCAACACCGGCAATCTCTTTGCAATGAATAACAATAATGGAACAATCACTAATTTAATCGAAATTGATCCGGCAACAGGAGTAATTTCCGTTATCAACTCTACCGGTTTGAACGATATGGAAGGTCAAGGTTTCCATAATGACGGCAAATTTTACTCTACTTCAGGGAGGATAGGAACGCCTAGCAATGTTTTCTATGAAGTAGATACAGCCACAGCTTCTTTAACAGCCATAGGACACTTTTCTACCGGCGGAGATTTTGAGGGGTGTGATTGCAAATCCGGCCCATATATCAGCTTTTTAGAAGGGATAGTTTTTAGCGACTTGGATGAAAATGGCATTTTTGATGGTGTAGATGTATTAGATGACAGCGTTACTGTTTATTTGTATGAAGATACTGACGGTGATAGCATCATTACTGTTGCCGATTCTTTGATATCTTCAACACTAACTGATAGCTTGGGGAGCTACTTTTTTGGCGTCAATAGAAAGGGAGTTTTCTTGGTTGATCTAGAAATGGCAGATATTCCTGAAGGATCTACCTTAACAACACCGGCCATTCAAGAAGCGAGATTTACTTCTACCGGGAATTTTGATTCAGACAATGATTTTGGGTATAGAAATGCTTTCGTTTTGCCGGTTGAGTTTGCCAGCTTTTATGGCGAACATGTTGAAGGGGTAAATCATTTGTATTGGACAACTTTATCTGAAATAAACAATAGTCATTTTAATATTTTTAGGAGTAAAGATGGAGTATACTTTGAAGCCATTGGTAGAAAGGAAGGAGCCGGAAACAGCAATGATATGCTTAAATATAATTTCCAAGATAGAAAACCATTGTTGGGCGAAAACTATTACAGATTACAGCAAGTGGACTATGATGGCACATCCGAATATTCTAAAATAATTGTATTAACCAATAACGGTTTAGATGAAAGCATAGTCATTAGTGCATGGCCCAATCCGGCAGATAATGAAATCTACCTCTCGGGAATTAGAGCATTAATGGATCAAAACGCAAAGATTAGAATAATCGACATTTTTGGAAATGTACAATTTACAGATGATTTAAACATCAACGGTGACAAAGCTACTATAAACACAAGAGATCTTAAAAACGGATATTTCTTAATTGAGATTTCTACAGAAAAGTCCAAATATACGATACCATTTATAAAACAGAAAAACTAAACAGAAAGGCTGTCGGTAAAGTAGCTGACAGCCTTTACTTTTATTTTAATGATG
>JAGQYH010000399.1 GCA_020436175.1 Bacteroidota bacterium | reverse complement strand
GGCTTGGCATTGGCCACTATTGGTATATTATAGTGATAATATGCTATTAGAATTTATAACCTTCTTTACGGTAATTATTTCTATGTCATTTATGATGACGTACTACACTTTTAAATCTAACAGTCTATGGCCGGCAGTCATTTTTCACGCAGTAAGCAATGTTTATATTCAAAAAATAATGCCTCCTTTAACCATAAAAATTGAAGGAACTGAATATTGGCTTGGCGAAAACGGAATTATGTTCGCACTGGTTACTTTTGTTTTTGGAATATACTTTTGGCGACAAGCGATAAAGGAAAGATTGTAGATAAAACGGATATACGAATAAACGAAGAAGCTAACTCTACTTCCTAAGCCGTTGTTGGTGTTGTCACCAACTACCTTAAGCTGAAATCAAATAGGCTAGGTTGTAGATTAGTGGTTACAACAATGGCGAGACACATAAAAGCTCTCAACGTCCTCTTCGAGAGACATTGAGAGGGAGAATGTTCATATAAAGAAGTTCCCTCAACTTCCTGCCACCAATATCTCTTTGTAGTTTATCTTCAATGAGATGCTAAACCAAATATAAAATGTGGCTGCACCAATGGAGGTAAAGACCACCATGGCTGTAAACCAATCCAAATAATTGATATAGTAAAAAGTGTTGATGGTAAAGGCGATCATCAAAATTCTGGCGTATTCCGCAAAGAACACCCATTTTCTTTTCTCAAAAATACCGCTGCAAATCGTCATCGACAATATGACCAATCCTGCAAAAAACCATTGGAAGAAAACACTTAATTCATCAAAGTGATTCATGTATGCTACCACGCCCCACATGATCAACAACAATTGTACAAACACATAAACGCTGAATCCCAGCGGCACTTTGGGATCGTGCTTTTCTCTGCTTAAATCTACTTGTTTGATTAACTCCTCAGGCGCCGGTCCGTCGGGTGTCCAACCGGGTTTGGCAAAGATCATTTTTATCTTATTGCTGAAGTTCATCGACTTCATTTTATCCCAAATTTCAAAGTAATAATGAAAGTTACTCCAAATGGGATTCAAGCTTTTAAACTGCGTGGTAATACCATAAGTAGGTTCTTCTTCTTCATCCATATAAGTTCCGAAAATCCTATCCCAAATGATCAACACGGCACCGTGGTTTTTATCGATGTACTTTTCATTAACCGCGTGATGCACGCGGTGATGCGCAGGAGAATTGAAAATAAACTCATACCACGCCGGCATTTTTTTAATGGCTTTAGTATGGATCCAAAATTGAAAAAGCGTTGAAAACAAAGAAACGCCTAAGATCACCAACGGATCAAAGCCGATTATAGGCAAAGGCAGAAAAATAAAAAACGACAATAATGAATGAAACCAAGGCTGTCTTAAAGCCACACTCAAATTGTATTCTTCACTTTGATGATGCACAATATGAGCACCCCAAAACAAATTCACTTCATGCCCCCAACGATGTGCCCAATAGAATAAAAAGTCGTACAAAATAGCACATGCCAGCACGGTTAAAATGGTGGTAGGAATATGAAAAATGGCAAAATATTTATACGCCCCAACCAATGCGCCATATATGATCACTTTATACAATAGACCGAACACTTGGCTCCCAACACCGATGTTTAAATTGGTAACGGTGTCGTTTAACCTATACAACTGCTTCTTTTTAAAATAGCCGTATGCGTATTCTATCAGCATTAGCAAAACAAATCCTCCCACGGCATACACCATAATATTTGCCCCTTCCATAAGCTTAAAATTTATTTTTTCGAGTGAGGATAAAAGATATGGAAAAAAAATTATTTGTGCTAATAACTTTTAAGAATTTACTTTATCATTATATCAGTGAATCGGCCAACATGAATTGATAGATCTCTTCGGCCATAATTTTATATCCGCTGTCATTAAAATGACCATTGATCGTCCAGGCGTAAGTCCGATACTCCAATTGCCGTAAAGTATCTACCATAATTGGATTGAGGTCATAAATTTGTCCGTTAGGATGGCCGGAATGATCGGCTTTCAACTCTTCTCTGTATTGTTCCACATTCAATTCGGATGCAATTTCTTCTTTTTTGTTATAGATCATATCGGAACCGGGCGTC
>JAGQYH010000398.1 GCA_020436175.1 Bacteroidota bacterium | reverse complement strand
GTCCGGTTACTGATAAATACAAAATATCAAGAGAAAAGCTTGCCTATATCGTGGACAGTACTGCGGCTCCAGTAGCGGCAGTTGCTTTGATCACCACTTGGATCGGTGCTGAGCTCGGCTATATCAGGGATGGTTTAAAAGTGATCGGCATTGAGAATGAACAAAGCGAATATTTACTCTTTTTGCATTCCTTGAAATTTTCCTATTATCCTGTATTTACCTTGCTTTTTATCTTTCTGTTGATTTGGATGAAGCGCGATTTCGGTCCGATGTACAAAGCAGAGCATAGAGCTCGAACCACAGGACAACTGAACAGGGAAGAAAGTATTACGGTGGAATCAGCCGAAAATTTAGAGCCGGAAGAAGGAATCAAACATTACGCTTTTAATGCCATCATCCCTATTGTAATGGTTATCGGTGTAACCATTTATGGCTTGATCTACACAGGAATGGATGCCATTTATAATGCTTTAATGGACAAAGGAGTTCCGTTGTCGTCTAGTTCTTACGGCCATATATGGCAAAATATGTCGGCGCTGTTTGGCAGTTCAGATCATCCTGATTTCTTTATGAAATTGGGGAAATTGATCGGCAGTTCAGATTCTTATACGGCATTGCTTTGGGCTTCCCCTATGGGGGTTGCCTCTGCTATTGTTTTAAGTTTGGCTACCAAAACGTTGACATTAGAAAAATCAATGAATGCCATGCTGAGTGGATTTAAAACCATGTTGCCGACAATGATCGTTCTGCTTTTGGCTTGGTCACTAGCTGCAACAACCGGTGTTTTACATACTGCCGATTTTTTGATCGGTGCACTCAGTGACAATCTACATGCCCTTTGGATGCCGGCCATTACCTTTATTTTGGCTGCATTAATTTCCTTCTCGACCGGTTCGAGTTGGAGCACCATGGCCATATTGTATCCGTTGGCTTTGCCTTTGACCTGGACGTTAGGCATACAAAGTGAATTGTCTGAACCTGCTTTAATGGAAATCTTTTATAATGTCATTTCTATGGTGTTGGCCGGTTCTGTGCTCGGCGACCATTGTTCTCCTATTTCAGATACAACGGTGTTAAGCTCTTTGGCCTCCAGTTGTAATCATATAGATCACGTCAAAACACAAATGCCTTATGCCTTGACCGTGGGCTCGGTGAGTTTATTGTTCGGGGGAATTTTATTTGCATTACTTCCAATTCCTTGGTATTTTAACTACCTTCTCGGAGCCGGCTTATTGTATGGCATCATCCGATGGAGAGGTAAACTGATAACTATTTAAAAATTATTGAATGAGAAATTTAACAGCATTATTGATCGCGGTAAGCCTATTAATTGGTTGTACCACAACCTCTAAAGAAGAAAAACTGGCGAAAGGCTACGAAGCAGCGAAGGGGAACGAAGTCAAATTTAAAAGCTTTGAATTCTCAAAAACTTTTACCTATCAGGATAGCATTGAAATTTGGAAAGACAGTCTGGATATTAACAGAAAGACCTATTTAGCAAAAATGGATAGTGCCGAAGTGCACTTGGATAAAGCCTATCAAACTGCTGTTGAGGGAAAGGCGAACAATAGTTTTAAAATTTTGGAAGGTGAATTTGATCGGGTGATTGCTGATGTACAAATGAGTCGCCTAAAAATTGATATTAACAGAGCCAATGCCAACGAAAAAGGAGAAAACACACCTTTAGAGAAATATTTTAAAAAGATCGAGTCGTTGGAAGCCCAAAAAGACGAGGTGATCTATAATGTTTTCAAAGGAGAAATAACTTCCGGTGAGACACCTTCCACAAAGCTTTATTTATTCAATAAAGACAATAGTGCCATTGTTAATGTAGTGGAGCAGTAGTTAGGTTAGACTGTTATTGTCGTTTGCAATTGGCTGTTTAGCTTGTTTTATTACAATCCAGATAATTAGGTTGAGATTCTTCGCTCGTTTTAAAGAATCCAATTCAAACATGAGATTCTTCGCTCGTTTTACTTCAACCCCGAAGATTAGGATGAGATTCTTCGCTCGTTTTACTGCGATACAGATAATTTGGATGGGATTCTTCGCTCGTTTTACTGCGTAAAACTCGCTCAGAATGGATACCCGATAGCGATGATGAGTCCCA
>JAGQYH010000397.1 GCA_020436175.1 Bacteroidota bacterium | reverse complement strand
ACAACGACGGTGTTTGCGATGCTAACGATCAGTGTCCCGGTACGGATGATGCTTTGATCGGGACTGCATGCAATGATGGAAATGAATGCACTATTGGGGAAACTTATGATAGCAATTGTAATTGTTCCGGCGGTATTTTCCAAGATAGTGACGGTGATGGAGTATGCGATGCCAACGATCAATGTCCAGACACCAATGATGCTTTAATTAGTACCGCTTGTGATGATGGTGACAATTGCACAATTAATGATGTTTATGACGGAAGTTGCAACTGTTCAGGAACATTTCAAGATACTGACAATGACGGTGTTTGTGATGCCAACGATCAATGCCCCGGTATGGATGATGTTTTGATTGGAACTGCATGTGATGATGGAAACGATTGCACAATTAATGATGTATATAATAATAATAATTGTAGCTGCCTAGGCACATTCACTGATAGTGATGGTGATGGTGTTTGCGATGCGAATGACCTTTGTCCGGGTTTTGATGATAACATTGATGCCAATGGCAATAGCATTCCCGATGGATGTGAAGGTTGTAGTTACCAAGTTATCAACTTTAATGATTTTGAATCAAATTGGGGAATATGGAATGATGGAGGCTCAGATTGTCAAAGAAGTAGCTCTGATGCTGCTTATGCTCTAGGAACCTATTGTGTAAGATTGAGAGATAACTCTTCATCCTCGGTTATGACTACTGACAATCTTAATCTAATTGACTATGATGAAATAACGATTGACTTTTCCTATTATGCAAGGAGTATGGACAATTCAAATGAAGATTTCTGGTTGCAAATTTCAACCAATGGAGGATCAAGCTATTCAACTGTTGAGGAATGGAATAGAAATGATGAATTTGAAAACGATCAAAGATACTATGATCAGGTAGTAATTTCTGGTCCATTTACTTCTAACACAAGACTTCGATTTAGATGTGATGCTTCCGGAAATAGTGATTGGGTTTATATTGACGAGGTAGAAATTTCAGGTTGTACTTCTGGGGCGGTAGCCAAAGAAGCTGAACAACCTGTTGTTACTGAGCCAATTATAAATGACCAAGACAAGACTGTTACTGATGGATGGGATTATTTAATCTCTCCAATTCCTGCTAAAGATATAATGAATATTAAAGTAATTTCAGGTGATTCAAAAATGAGCATCATAACTATTATCGACATTAATGGTCAAATAGTGAAACAAGTTAAAAATGTGAACCAATATAATTACTCATTGGATATTAGTGATATCAAGTCGGGTGTTTATTTGATCGCTATTCAACAAGATGGCAGTTCAAACATTATAACGAAAAGATTTATCATAACCAACTAACTTATCAAATGATAAAATAAAAAAACCCTCTTTTTGAGGGTTTTTTTATTTATATATCATTAGATGCTAGCACACCTCCTTCATTTCTCTCAAATACATTTGAATGGTATTTTCCAAACCAAGATATAAGGCATCCACTATCAATGCATGTCCTATGGAGACTTCCGCCAAATGTGGAATCTCTTGCTTCAGATAATTCAAATTATCCAAATTAAGATCATGCCCTGCATTAATACCTAAACCAATATCTCTTGCAAAATACGCGGCATTCCGGTATTTTTCAATGGCTTTCTCCTTATGCTCCCTATAATTCTTAGCGTATGGACCGGTATATAACTCAATTCGGTCAACGCCAATATTAGCTGCAGCTTCAACTAACTGTTCCAATGGATCCAAAAAGAGAGACACTCTAATACCATTATTTTTAAATTCTTGGGTGACATCGGTAAGAAATTGTTGATGTTTGATGGTATCCCATCCATGGTCAGAAGTAATGGCATTGGGTTCATCCGGCACAAGAGTTACCTGATGTGGTTTGATATTAACCACGCTTTCAATAAAATGATTACTTGGAAATCCTTCAATATTAAATTCCGTAGAAACCACTTCTTTTAATGGTTGAAGATCATCAAACCTTACATGTCTTTCGTCAGGTCTTGGATGCACAGTAATGCCTTGTGCACCAAATCTTTCACAATCCTGTGCAATGGTAATCAAATTTGGGAAATTGCTGCCCCTAGCATTTCTAATTAAAGCAATCTTGTTGATATTAACAC
>JAGQYH010000396.1 GCA_020436175.1 Bacteroidota bacterium | reverse complement strand
TTACTGGTTTTGCCTACCTCAGGGTTCAATCTTAATAAATATTTGTCACCAAAACTGCTAGCCATTTCGGCCGTTTCTGTGGATTGCTTTTGAGTAGAAGAACAACCTCCAATAAAAAATTGGCTTGCGATTAACAATGCGATAATAAATACAGTACTTTTCATTATAAATAAATTAGTTGGTGCAAAGGTAAAAATCAAAATGTAAACCCATTTATAAATTTACTTGCCCAAGATTCTGCGATGATAATTGATCTGACCGATATGATAAGAAAGATGCCATAGCAAGTGCATCAAAAATTCAAATGTAGTCGGTTTAAATTCCGGTTTCGGAAATTCGAATGGATAAAGACTAAAATAGTCCGATTCAGTGAGTTGACTCAATATTTTGGGTAGAAAATCCTTTATGTCGATTATCTCCTGTATGATTTCCGTTCTCGGCTTATTGTTGATCGAAAATTCCAGATCTCTTTGTCTTACATAACCCGATTGACCTAAAACAGCACCGATGAAATGATTTAAATTACCTATGAGATGTAATGCTAGGTTACCTGAAGAGTTATTAATGCCATCGGTGACTAACCACAACTGTTCTTCATTGGCATAGGCATTCATTTCATCCATCAGTTGGTCTAAACAACTATCGAATTTATATATAAAACTTTCAGTGATCTTGTCGGTATGCATTTATCGATTTTGTCAGAAAAGCCTAAAAATACACTTCCCTCAGCAATGTCTCAACTTTTCAGATGGATGATTTTATTTTTTTGAAAAGTCTGCAATCGATTGTTGAATCAATTGAGCGGTATAAATTGGCATTTCTAATGGAAGCATGTGCGTGCCTTTCACTATTTCCCATTCAAAATTATGCTGATGTGCCAATCGTTTCATAAACTTAGGTTGACTAACATTGGTTTTATCTGCAGAAATGATTTTTCCCGGTAAATTTTTTAAACGCTTTTTATATCGATCAAAATGATAAGGCATAACATTAAAAATGTCTAGTTCCTTTTCAACAGTAAAAGCCAGAACATATCCGTCATTGGTTTTTTTTAAGCCAAAATGGAGGTAATCTTGCAGACAATCTTCATCTAACCGATTGAATAAGGTTTTACTTTTAAAATATTCGGCAGCACTTTCCAGATCGGGCCAATGTTCTCTTCTTCCTTTGGACTTCATCGCCGGAGAGAAGTATTTAAACAAGTCCAATGTATAAGCAATTGGGGCTAAAGTAGCCATCCACCCGTTCAGAATTACCGGTTCAATCAGTATAATTGATTTAAACAAATCCGGTCTTTTGAATGCGGCATTTAAGGTAACCGAGGCGCCAAAAGAATGTCCCACGCCAATCACCGGTCGGTTAGTCTGTTGTTTAATAAAAGCGATCATTTCATCCGCCGACTTCATCCAATCTTTGGTGATGGGATATTGAGGATCGTGAGCATACATTTCTTTAAAGATTACCTCATAGTCATTGCTCAGTTCAGTTAACAGTTTTGAATACACCTTTGCCGGAAAACCATTGGCATGTGCAAAGTTGAGGATGTCTTTTTCCATGAAATAAAATTACAAAGTTGTATTTAAGTTTATGGAGTAACCGTAAAAATGCCAGTTTAGTTTATTCAGACTTAAAAATGTATAACATTGAAACAAATATATTTATAATGCGTAAATTGGTTCAAACAAAACAACAAACAAAAATGGAAACATTAGATCAAGGATTTTTACGGGTCGATCAAGCCGATCAGGTCACTCGAACAGCATTTATCCGAAAAACATACGAGCATGTGGCCGGGGCGGTATTGGCCTTTATTGGTGTGGAAGCACTTTTATTAAATATACCGGGCATTGAAAAAATGGTGGTTTTAATGACCAGTGGTTATGCATGGCTGATCGTATTGGGTTTGTTTATGTTTGCTACCAATTATGCGGAGAAATTGGCGTTGAGTTCTCACGATAAGCAACAACAATACATTGGTTTAGGGCTTTATATTGTAGCTGAAGCCGTCATCTTTGTTCCTTTAATGTACATTGCCATGATGTATTCATCACCGAGCGTGATCAATCAAGCGGCAGTTATAACATTGGCTTTGTTTACCGGATTATCAGCAG
>JAGQYH010000395.1 GCA_020436175.1 Bacteroidota bacterium | reverse complement strand
AATATGCTCCTAATTTCTTAAATGGCGCATTTGTTTACACTTCTACCAATTCAGAAGGTAACACTTCCGTAAAAGAGCATAATTGGACAGGAGGTTCCTACAGCGATTTGAAACAATACGATTGGGATACTTTCAATGTATTTTACATCTTCAATGAAATGGATCATTTGAATACCAGATATGATGACGGTCCATTTGTTGTTGATCCGGTTGACGGCAGAATCTATTACACCAGAAATAATTACGATCCAACCAAAAAATTGAACAAGAAAGATTTTGGTTTCGACGACAATATGAACCTGAAAATTTATGTAGCAGATCATCGATTGGGCGACATTGATAACGTAAGGGAATTTGAGCATAACTTTGGAGAATACAATACAGGACACCCGGCAATCAGCCCCGATGGTGCTTACCTGGTTTTCACTTGTGATATTCCGGACAGCAATGCCATTGGTGGACGCGATCTTTATTACTGCTCCAGAGATAGTAATGGTTGGTCTGCACCAACTTTATTAACGCCGGCAATCAATACGGAAGGTGATGAACTGTTTCCTTATTTTCATAAAGACGGATCATTGTATTTTGCTTCTGATGGACTAGGAAGTTATGGTGGTTTAGATATTTTCAAGGCTGACATCGATTTCAGCAATAATGAATTGACTTCATTGGAGCATCTATCCTATCCTATCAACACTTCTTATGACGATTTCGGAATTGTTTTTTCCAATGAAACAGATGGCTTTTTCACTTCTGACCGTCCAACAGGAAAAGGACATGATGATATTTATTCTTTCAAAGACAACACCATTCTGCTTAGAGGAATCGTGTTAAACAAAGAAACTGATGAGATCTTACCCGGTTCATTCATAAGTGTAGGCGATCAGGAAGTAAAAATATTGGAAGGCGAAACCAACGAAGAAGCTCGATTTGAAACTCGCGTACACAAAAATAAAGTTTACGATCTGTTCGCGGATGAAGATTACTTCCATAGTACCACCATGCAGGTAAACACAGGTAAATACAAAGGAAATTTACCAATCGAGGTTACCTTAAAATTACAACCGATTAAGTATAATGTTCTTGTATTGGATTTTGCAACCAATCAGCCAATTTCAGGTGCTGTAGTAGATGTCAACTTCAACTGTGAACAAGAAGCGATCAACGTGATTACCAGAAGCCGTGGAACGCATGAACTGCCGGTTTACAAAGATTGTGAATACAGCTTCAAGGCAAAAGCCGATGGTTATTTAGCTGAATATCTGGTATGGCAATCGCCAAAAGAAGATCAGGATGAAACTGTTATCATTTATTTGAAAGAGATCGAAATAGGCCAAACTATTGTACTAAAAAACATTTACTATGATTTCGATGAAAGCTATCTGAGATTGGAAGAGTCGTTTGAAGATCTTGAAAAAGTCTATAACTTCTTAAGAGATAATCCTGAGCTAATTGTTAAGATTAATTCACACACCGATGCCAGAGGTTCTAAACTTTACAACGAAGGGCTGTCACAACGAAGAGCGCAATCTGTTGTGGATCATTTAGTGGGCAGAAATATCTCCAGAGATCGTCTAAAAGCAGAAGGTTTTGGTGAAAGACAATTGATCAATCATTGCTCTGACGGCGTAAAATGTTCGGAAGAAGACCATCAGTTGAATAGAAGAACTGAGTTCCAAGTGGTAGATATCAATGGTGCTACGAAGATTGAATCGGATGCCAGAAAAGACATCAAAGTAGATCCTTGTAAAGGTTGTCCTTTCTAACAACCATATAATAAAGTTTACGGAGCTTAAAAACCTCCCTTTTTTGGACTGCATAAGCAAATTAATATAGTTTATGCAGTTCTTAATTTTACCACTATTGGTCAAAAAGCTATCTTCGCAAAATGATTGATTTGGTAGAAATTGGGTATATCCAAAAACCACATGGTTATAAGGGAGATGTCAAAGTGAAGTTCTATGACGATATAGCCATCGAACCTGATGAGATTGATGCCATTTACATTCAAAAAAATGAAGGACCGATTCCCTACTTTATTGAAACCTTTGAGTTTATCGGCCCACAAAATGCATTAATCAAATTTGAAGAATTTGACAGTAAAGAAAGTGCCCAAT
>JAGQYH010000394.1 GCA_020436175.1 Bacteroidota bacterium | reverse complement strand
AACGGACAATGAACAAACTAAAGACACCATGGCATTGATCCATCAAGGATTAGTAACAGGTGTAAAAGATTATTTTGGCAAGCTTGGATTTAAACACGCCATTTTGGGTTTGTCCGGCGGGATTGATTCTGCTTTAACCTTGGCATTAGCTGCTGAAGCCTTAGGTGCAGAAAATGTAATGGCTGTGATGATGCCTTCTCAATTTTCAAGTGATCATTCCATTTCAGATTCCGAAAAATTAGTGGCTAATCTTGGTTGTCCAAGTGAGATCATCCCTATTCAAAGTGTTTACGAAGCAAACTTAAAGGTTCTGGAACCACATTTCCACGGTAAGCCGTTTGATGTAACCGAAGAAAACCTTCAAGCTAGGATCAGAGGCGTTTATTTAATGGCACTATCGAATAAACACGGGGCTATTTTACTGAACACCTCTAATAAAAGTGAGGCAGCTGTTGGTTACGGCACATTGTATGGCGACATGTGCGGTGGATTGTCCGTTATCGGAGATCTTTACAAAACACAAGTATTTGAGTTGTGCCGATATATTAATCGCTATAAGGAGATCATTCCTGAAAACATTATTACCAAACCTCCTTCAGCAGAATTACGTCCTAATCAATTTGATTCTGATTCTTTACCCGATTACGACATTCTAGATGAAGTTTTATATGAATACATCGAAAAACGTTTGGGTCCTGAGCAGATCATTGCCAACGGTTTTGATGCTGCCTTAGTGAAACGTGTTTTAAAATTGGTGAACAGAAACGAATACAAACGATATCAAACACCACCCATGATCAGAGTATCACCCAAAGCATTTGGTATGGGTAGAAGAATGCCGATTGTAGGGAAGTATTTGGAATGATAAATGTTTAATGTTTAATGATTAGTAATCAGTAATCAGTGAAAAGGAATAAACTATTTTCGACAATAATCAATTTCTATCCCCATCAATGTCTCCCGCAGGGGACGTTGATGTTAAACCTCAAATAAAATAGGTTTTCAATCGCAAATAATATTGGTATTCTTTACTTTTTTATCTTGAAAATTTATTTGCAATCTTTTAAAATCAATACTCATTTGACAATTTCCAAGAATATACTGAATCTCAAAATTTTCATTGGTCATTCTATCAGAGAGTAATCTGAAATCCAAGTCTGGCTCACCCAACAAATCAGTTATCTCAACATAAGATTTATCCAACAATATCTTGCTCTTAACCAATCCTTTGGACTGTCTTTCTCTAACTTGATTATCAATTTTCCATTGTTCAGAATCAAAACGAGTATCCTCTTGACATCCAAATACAAAACATAATATTAAAATTGCCGTGGTTACTTTCATTAATGTTAAATAATAAAGTTAATACTCTCTAACCCCATCAATGTCTCCCGCAGGGGACGTTGATGTTTAACCTCAAATATGAAAGACGGTTGTTTTTTCAATATCGATTAGCTTGCTTTCATCAAATAACTGCCAATTGTCTTCACTTTGTAATAAACGATCCACTAAGATGGTCCAAACCGTTGGTGTCATGCCAAATCCTAAATGATTGCAAAATACTTCCACATTTTGAGTCATCGGTCCCGTTACCCAATCAATACAATACTCCCATGATACCATACCATCCGTTTTAGAATAAATAGCCGTAGAAGGCATCAAAGGTTGAGCAGCCGCATCTTTTGTCCATTGCGGATTAAATTTCTGTACACTTTCCCGAGCCAATAAACTGTACCACCAACTAACATGTGTCTTCCCTTTAATATTGGAAAAAGGAGCACCTAAAGCGATCACTTGTTTGATCTTTTCTGGAGCATGTTGCGCTAATACTCTAATGGTAACACCTCCCAAGCTCCAACCGATAAGCGTCACTTTTTGTCGATGCTTTTCATATAACTCGTCAATTCTTTTGATCAACTTTTTCTCCAGACTTTCCGTATACTTTACATTAAATCCCAGTTCCCAACCATATGCACTAAAGCCCTTATATTTTAAAAAACTCCTGACTATCTCTGTTGACATATCATTAGTAGATAAACCCGGCACTACCATTACCGGCTCGCCATTCCCTCTCGGCAAACTCTCTAATAATCTCCATGCAGGTATCGCATTCTCTTAC
>JAGQYH010000393.1 GCA_020436175.1 Bacteroidota bacterium | reverse complement strand
AACCTACGGCAGATGAGTTGGCGGATGTTTTAGAAATCAACCGTGAAGAGGTGGAAACCACTATGGGTGTTGCTTCTCGTCACGTATCTGTAGATGCTCCTTTTCAGGAAGGAGAAAGCAATTCTCTTTTAGATGTTTTAGAAAACAACAATATTGCTAAAACCGATTCTCATTTGGAGTACAAAGAATCGCTCAGAAAAGAAATTGAGCGTTCCTTGAGTACTTTAACCGAAAGACAAAGAGATGTTATTAAATACTACTTCGGTATTGGCGTTCAACATGCCATGTCATTAGAAGACATCGGTGAAAAATTTGGCTTAACCAGAGAAAGAGTAAGACAAATTAAAGACAAGGCCATCAACAAACTTAGAGCCACTTCCAGAAGCAAACTATTGAAAAACTATTTAGGACAATAGACCATTTTATTCATCAATTATAATTTCCAAATTTATGTCTCAAGCTGTAGCTAGTAAAACTGAATATTGGATCACCAAGGAGAAAAAAGCATTAGAACTAATCAACTTAGTAGGAAATCTTTGGTTTGATCACTCGGTAGAATTAATCTTATTTAGAAGGCAATTGGTGGATGCCCGTGCCAGTGAAATTTTAAATCACCATGAGTACGCACGAAACTACATCAATAAACCATTGACATTAGACATTTCTGTAGATTTGGCTAAAGCCATTGCTGCATTAGAGATCGCTCCTTCAAGAATTGATTTAGGCGTATTGGGCAAACAATGGTTAACCGAAGGCGTTCAGTATAAATCTATTGACGATTTTGTAGGCGATAAATTAGCCGGTTTTATAGGAAAAGACAAAAAGCAACTTAAACCGAAAGATGTTGTTTTATACGGTTTTGGAAGAATCGGCCGATTGGCTGCTCGTGAGATCATGACACAAACCGGTAAAGGCGAGCAATTAAGATTAAGAGCGATCGTTACCAGAGAAAATTCGGATGCTGCTATTTTAAAAAGAGCCAGCTTGTTAAGAAAGGATTCTGTACACGGAAAATTCAGAGGAACCGTTATTGAAGATCTTGAAAATCAGGCATTGATCATCAATGGTCATAAAGTGCATATGATCACTTCTAAGAGTCCGGATGATATCGACTATGAACAATACGGCATTAAGGATGCGTTAGTGATCGATAATACAGGTGTATGGAGAGATCAGGAAGGTTTGTCGTTGCATTTAAAAAGCAAAGGCGTGAGCAATGTATTGTTAACTGCACCTGGCAAAGGCAATATTCCTAATATCGTTCATGGCGTGAATCATTTACAGTTCAATACGGAAGATCACAATATTTGGTCGGCAGCTTCTTGCACCACTAATGCTATTGTTCCGGTAATTGATGTGATCAGAAAAAAATATGGTATTGCCAGTGGACATATTGAAACAGTGCATTCCTACACCAACGATCAGAACTTGTTGGATAACTACCACAAAAAATACAGAAGAGGACGTTCGGCTCCAATGAATATGGTGATCACCGAAACCGGTGCTGCCAGCGCTGTATCTAAGGTAATTCCTGAGTTGGCCGGTAAAATGACAGGAAATGCGGTAAGAGTACCGACACCTAACGTATCATTGGCCATCTTAAGTCTTAACTTGGAAAAAGCAGCTGATAATATTGAGGAAGTAAATTATATTCTGAAAGAAGCATCTGCCTTCGGACCGTTAGCAGAACAAATTGATTATTCTACATCCAATGAGTTTGTTTCCAGTGATGTAGTTGGTAATTCGCATGCCAGTGTAGTAGATGCACCGGCTAACCTTATTTCTGCCGATAAGAAAAACGTGGTGATCTATGCATGGTATGACAATGAGTATGGTTATACCAGACAAGTAGTTCGTTTAGCGAAGTATTTGAGCAATGTGATTAGGTTGACATATTATTAGGCGTATAGCTTTAGGCTTTAAGCTATACGCTTTGAGCTTAACGTATCTATTGGGCATTCATGCGCTATAGCATCTAACCCACTGTAATGCGAGATTGGAGAAAATACAAGGTTTGGGAATTATCCCATGAATTTGTTTTAGAAATTTATCAAGTAACGACAAATTTCCCCAAAGAAGAAGTATATAACCTTACTTCTCAATTAAGACGAGCTTGTTTAT
>JAGQYH010000392.1 GCA_020436175.1 Bacteroidota bacterium | reverse complement strand
CATCTTCTATTGTAGCCGGCCTTGGAACATCCACTACTATGATATTGCTGTTTGGTACAGCTTGTTTCAATTGCTTTAAAAAAGTGCTGATTTCTTTATCAGATCTCAATTTTCTATTCAGCAAGGCTTTGTTTGCTTCCTCTTGCTCTGCTGATGCACTTAATTGATCGTGGTAGAATGGTTTTGGGTAATCATCCATGGCCAACCTATCTTTGCTCATCAGATGTTGTTTGAGCATTCTAATGGTTTGTCTCGGGCGACCTTCTTCAAATTTGTTTTCAGCTCTCGATTGATACAATAGCAAAGGACTTTCAATTAGAATGAGATCCGCTTTTGAGGCTGCAATGGCTTTAATCACTTGCTCATTTCTGATGACACCGGCAAGTGTCAAGTTTAAATAGCCGGTTCTTTCTAAACAATAACTACTGGAATCCGAAATCCATTTTGGTGCGTCAAACCTATTGGCGATACCGGTTCGGAACATGGAGGAGCCAAAAGCGAAAACAATATTTTTTTGATCGGGACAATTAGTGGTAGCGGTCATTTCTTTAATTTCCTTGGCAATGATGGTCATTCTGATCTTTTCTCCCATTACAAAAAAGAAAAGGGCAATGATCAGTACCAGACCTACTAATGTTATCCAAACACTTAATGGTGTACTTTCTGAGTTAGTTTTTCTCAAGAATTATTTTTTGTGCATCAGATAAAGTTTGCAAATTCATGACTTCTTGAGTACTTAATTTCACCTTAAAATGCTCTTCTAAATTGACAATAAGATTCAAGTGAGCCAAAGAATCCCAACCTTCAACCGTTAAACTGCTATCCGTTAATTTTAGATCTTTCCTATCCAATTTAAAGGTTTCGGCGGCGATCATAATAATATCATCACTGATGTCTATGCCATTTACCGCTACCTGACCCATTTTGTAATTGGCCAATAGAGCTTTTAGATCTTCCATCTTCACTTTACCGGAGATGCCTTTTGGAAACTCCGGTAAAAAGAATAATCTGGTGGGGACACAATGCGGTTCTAACTTTGTTCTGCAATATTCGATCAAGGTTTTTTCATCAGTGTTATGATCCGGTGATTGCAATACTGCAGCCACTACTTCCTCACCCCATATATCATGGGGAAGTCCGACAGTAGCTGCATCCAGCACTTTTGGATGGCTTACCAATACTTCATTTACTTCTTCCGGTTGAACATTGAAACCACCTCTGATGATGATGTTCTTCTTTCTTCCGGTAATCTGAATAAATCCCTCTTCATCTTCTTTAGCTAAATCACCACTTCTAAACCAATCCTCAAAAAAAGTGGAGTCGTTTTCTTCATTATGATTAAGATATCCGGGCATTACGTTATCACCCTTAATGATCAGTTCACCGGATTCTCCTTTGGGAACGTCAATATTATTAGCGTCAATAATTCTTATCGAACAATTTATAGGAATGCCAACTGTTCCAATTTTTCTATTGGCAGGAGTTAATCCACTGAATAAACCTCCGGAAACGGTTTCCGTTAAGCCATAAACATTAACGATTTTTACATGGAATTTTTGCTCAAAATTTTGCCAAAGTAAGGTTGGTAAAGGTGCTGTAGAACACATGATGCATTTCATATTGCCATTTTGAAAGCTGTCTTCATATCCTTCACTGTATTTATCAATTAATGCCAACATGGTGGGTACCGCCACAAAATGTGAGATCTGTTCTTTGTAGATATAATCCAATATCTCTCCAATATTGGGGACAGAAAATTCTACCGGCCGGTGTAATGTAATATGATTACAAAATGCTAAAATCGGCCCTTGAAACAAACCATCTGTATGGTATAAATTGAGAAAATTGAGCAAACTGGAACGCTCTTCCATTTCATAAACCTTATTCATGGTCGCTACGTGAGCTGTAAACATTTGATAAGTAATGGGAACGGCTTTGGGATGTGAAGTAGTCCCGGAGGTAAAAAGAATATAGGCAGTATCATTGCTATCAAAATTCAGACTCGGAGCTGTCAGCGGCTCGTTGACTAAATTTTCAGGAAAAGTAAGCGCCTCACTATCGGGAGAACTTTTTCTGCCCAACAATTTGCTGAATAGTTTCCCCTTTTTCTTTGGGTGCTCTTCTTCAA
>JAGQYH010000391.1 GCA_020436175.1 Bacteroidota bacterium | reverse complement strand
ACGGTATCCTAAAAATACCCATGCAATTTTTTATTCTTTTGGTGGGGGTAATGGTTTTTGTTTCTTTTCAATTCAATGAGCCGCCTATTATTTTTAATACCTCGGCTACCAATATTGAAACACAAAAACATCCGGAACTGGTGAAACTGGAAGAGGAGTATAAAGTGGTCTTTGAGGAGAAGAAAACGGCTTTAATGAATTGGGGCGATACGAAATCTTCAGACTTTGCCGAGATCAAAGAACTTCAGCAAAAACAAGATGAACTTAGAACCGATTACAAGTCTGCCATGTTATCTATTGATCCGGATTATGTTCAAAAAGATAGTGACTATATTTTCCTGACTTTCGTTTTGCGTTTTTTGCCGCATGGCTTAATAGGTTTATTGCTGGCGGTGATCTTTTCGGCTGCCATGTCGTCAACTGCCGGAGAATTGAACGCATTGGCGTCTACCACGACCATCGATTATTATAAGAAGTTCTTTTCTAAAGGAACAGAGGATGAAAAGAAGGATCTAAGAGTGAGTAGAATATTAACAGTGTGCTGGGGCTTTATGGCGATCATTATTGCCTTAACAGCCGGACTGTTTGAAAACCTGATTCAACTGGTCAATATTCTGGGATCGTTGTTTTACGGTACCATATTAGGCGTGTTTTTATTGGCCTTTTTCTTTAAGAATATTCAGGCGAATGCCGCCTTTACAGCCGGTATCATTGGTCAGATTTTTGTTTTGATCATGCACCTCGGAACTGTTATGGGGTACTTTGAGTTGAGTTATTTATTATACAACATTATCGGAAGTGCAGTGGTTGTACTCTCCGCCATATTTTTACAATTCACGATTTTTAAATTAAAAACAAGTTAGTTATGAAAAAAATGATTTTAACACTTTTAGTAGGATTAATGGTGCTGTCGTCGTATGCACAGGAGTTGCCGCGGCCAAGCCCATGGGGTAAGTCGTCACAAGTAGTAGGCGTAACAGAGGTTAGTGTAGAGTACTACAGACCCGGCGTAAAAAATAGAACCATTTTCGGTGGATTAGTACCATACGGTGAGCTATGGCGTTTCGGAGCCAATGGTGCTACTGTATTCACTACAGCGGATGAATTGCATTTCGGTGATCATAAATTAGCACCCGGAAGTTATGCTGTTTTTGCTATTCCAAATGAAAATGGAACTTGGGAGATCATTTTTAACACTGATACGGAGCAAGGTGGCACCACAGATTATACAGCGGAGAAGGATGTGTTCAGAGTACAGGCAAAAGCTCAAGTAGGTGCTTTTACGGAAACATTCACCATCACTTTTGATGATGTAAAAACCAATTCAGCAAACATGGTCGTATTGTGGGAAAATTTAAGAGTAAATATCCCATTTGAAGTCAATACCAATCAATTAGCCATGCGTAATATTGATGAAGCGATCGCCAAAGGAGAAGATTTAAGCTCTGTTTATGGCAATGCCGCTAACTATTACTTCAGTACCATGGGTGATTATGATAAAGCTTTATCGGTAGTGGAAGAATCAATCAAATTGGGCGAAGATTTCAGAAATTTATTTTTGAAAGCCAGAATTCTCGAAGTACAGAATAAAAATGAAGAAGCCATCAAACTGGCTACCAAAGCACTAGAATTAGCAGAGGAAGCCGGATCAAAAGGGTATGCTAATTTTATTTCAGGAACATTAGCTGCTTGGAAAGAAAAATAAACTGAAAAGTAATTAGCTAAGGTTTTACCGATTAATATAGGAGCCATTCTTAAAGTTTAAGGATGGCTTTTTTGTTTTAGGTTAATAAAGCATCTTTCTATCACTAAATTCTTAGTTTACTGCTTCATAGAATTTATCAATGTTCGACTGAGCACCACTGATGAAAACCAGATCATTTTGATTTAACTTTTCCTGTGGAGTAATGGTATTAATCATTTTATCATTTCTAAGAATGGCCAAAATACTCACACCATATTTATCCAGAATGCCAACATCTCCAATGGTTTTACCGGCAATTTTTCCGCTGTCGGCGCAAATTCTTACACAAGTAATATTTACATCTCGCATACTGGTGGTAAGTGTTGGTTTGGAGCGATTCACTTTTCCTTGAAAGATTTCATAATTATCAGCTCTGATGCTTTCT
>JAGQYH010000390.1 GCA_020436175.1 Bacteroidota bacterium | reverse complement strand
TTACAAGAAAGCCATTCTGCCCATATTAATGATTGCAGTTATTTCAATGTTCTGCTTTATTCCTGCCTGTAAAAAGAAAAAAACTGCTCAACCTGATTTCAAGGCTATTGTAAATTTACAAATGGACGATATTTCCAAAAATAAGTTCGATCTGAATGGTGACATTATATTAGTGAACAATACAGACGAAAACTTTAAAGCTATTAAAGTTATTGCTGACATTATGATCGATAAAGCCGATGTCGCTACCTACCTGGACAGGAAACCCATGCCATTGCATAAAGGAAGAGAATTGGTTATTCCATTTAAGGTTACGTTGGATCAAAACGACCTTATTGGTGTAGATCCGATGGATATGACAGTACGTTTTGAAATGAAAGGAAAGGTGGAGTTTGAAAACGATCGAAAAGAAATTGTGACTGTAAAGATTGCAGATCAGCAAAAATTGTTACTGAAGGATAAAAAGCTCAAGAAAGCTACCAAAAGAGAGCTACGTAAACTCAAAAAGCAGTTAAAGAAAAATCAACCCACTGATGTTTCACCCGAAAATTAAAGCCTTTTCATTTCTACTGTTGCCATTGCTGTTACTGGTCAACCTTTCAACCGGTATTCAGGCGCAATCAAAAATTGAATTTGTAAAGATCAAGGATGTTAAGATCAATAAATTCAATCTGAACAAGATAGAAATAAGCGGCCGATTGGTACTGTTCAATCATTTAAGATTAGGTGCCAAGATCAAATCTATTCAAGTAGATGTATATGTTGAAGGAAGTCATGTAGGAACAATTTACGACTCCTATGTAAAAGTACTAAGAAAGCGACAAGCAACAGATATTCCGCTGCAGTTAGATGGTAAGGTAAAAGCCAACCTTAGCAAATTATTCACGAATGGCGGCTTATTGATTCGTGGCCAAACGGTAAAAATTGAATACAAAGGAAAGATACACGTAAAAGCTTTGGGCATAGTTAACAAGCGGCTTTACTTTGAAGATGATCTGTTTTTAAAACTTAGTGATTTGATGTAGTTATCACACTACACTGAATTCTTGCAGATTAACCTACTCATTGGTCACACAATGAAACTAATCCGTCCTTCCTTGTACACCGGGATACAGTGTTGGTACAAGATCACTTTGCCAATATTGTTTAGTAGCAATATCTAGTATGGTTAGATGTCCGTTGTAGGCAGCTCCGGTATCCATATTCCACAAATTCAGTCGATTGATGGGTTGGAAAGTACCATATTTCAAAATTGGAGTATGACCAATGTAAATTTCATTAAACAGCTTAAAACGAGAAGGATAACGATTGCTTTCAGGTGTTAACTGCGGATCACTGGCAATGGCAGTTTCCCATAGGGTTCTATCCCAATAGCAAGTGCTTTCTTCTTTCTCCATTAAAGGACCTTGTAACGAGGAATAACCGGCATGAATAAACAACTTGTTATCATCATCTATATAGAAGTTTTTCAATTGTTCTAAAAATTCAATGTGTTTTGAAGTATCAAATGAATGTTGTCGATAGCAGTCAGCAGTAGCCTTGCCGCCATATTCAAACCAATTAGAAGACATTGGTTCACCCTTTAGGAAGTTCAAACAATAAACATCGTGATTCCCTTTTATAAAAATGCACTCAATGTTTTGTTGTAAATCAATCAAGAAATCAATGAGTTGTCCGGTTTCGCTCCATCCGTCGGCATAATCACCCAAAAAGATCAACTGAACGTCAGAGGTTACATGAGCTCTATCCAAACATTGATGTAACGCTCGTAAAGCACCATGAATATCCCCTATGACTAATTTTCTTTTGAACATAACAACAAAAAAGCCCTGTCTTCCGACAAGGCTTTATGTACCCCAGGCGGGACTTGAACCCGCACGACCTCAACGGTCACAGGATTTTAAGTCCTGCGTGTCTACCAATTCCACCACCAGGGCATATACATTGATATTTTATCAATACATTTTTTTACCGGCACTATTATCACGCAGCTTCCTGCGTGCCTGCCTGCCGGCAGGCAGGTCTACCAATTCCACCACCAGGGCAAAATAAAGTGTGTGATTGGATGTGTGATAATGTGTGCTCGAATATATCGAAGTGTAAAATGCACACAAAAAATGAGCGAGAGACGAGATTCGAAC
>JAGQYH010000038.1:7385-14078 GCA_020436175.1 Bacteroidota bacterium | reverse complement strand
TGGAAATAGAATTTCAGAGATAGGAGATATTAAAGTAAATATTTATCCGAATCCATTTGTGGATGTTGTAACCATCGAGTTTGCTATTCCTAAACCTGGCAAAACTGTGATCGAGATCACTACTATTACCGGTGATGTGATTAGAACAGTTGATTTCGGAGTATTAGAGGCTAATAAATCTTACTTATACAAATTCAAGCCTGAGAATCAAATGATCGGTGGAGCGTTTGTTTATAAGATCTCTTCCAGTGATCAAATGGCTACAGGTAAATTAATCATGGTGAAGTAGCCATAACAGTTATATTCATAGACCCATGAATCAGACCATCCGTCGCAAGACGGATGGTCTTTTTTTTGAACTGACAATTATCATATTTAACATATATTGATATCATTCAATAAGAAATCTATACCCCAGATCTTTATATTAACAAGTAAATTAATGATCATGGAAAGGAAAACAGTTGTAACATTTGCCGAAGCCTTTATTAACCTTAAAGCTTTTAGAGGTAAGGAAGATCAAACTTCTTTTAATAGTTATATGCAGGAGGTGTTTCCTGAATTAAGACAATATATTGACCGACAGTTAGATTTGGCCATAACCCGTAAAGCCATCCCTGAAGGTAAATTTCAAACTGATGATTTTCTCGATGATTTATACATCAAAGCATATGATCACATCCACAATTTGGAGGAACACATCAATTTCAAAGTTTGGCTTTACAGAGAAGCAGATGCGCTATTAAATGATGCTATGGTGGAGGAAGAGTTCGATGAATTCTTTATGAAGAATTATGCGGATTATAAACTGGATGAATTAGAAGAAATGGAAGAAAACTTCTCAACGGATGGAGATGGAGATTTGGTTATGGAGGAAGAATTGGATGACCAATCTTATCACAAAAACGATTATGAATTAAAAGATATTTTCGTTGACGATGAAGAGGAAGATCATATTATTAAAGCGTTGGATGATCAATTGGACAAAGAAAGATTTAACGATCACGTTAAAGTTATTCTCCCCAAATTGCCTAGTGTGATGGCTTCCATACTGGATATGTACAGCTTGCAGAAACTGAATGAACATGAGATAGCTTCCATTAAAAACCTATCAGTTGAAAAGGTAAAAGCTTACATTAATGAGGCTAAAAGATTGATTAAAACGACAATCAAAAATAGCTTTTTATAATTGTTAAAGGTCGCTTTCGTAAGCATCTATTTTATATCGAAGAACCGTTACTTCTTCTTGTAAGGATTTCAACTTGTCCAGCAAATGAAATATGGCTTCTACGCCTTCAATGTTGATTTCCAAATCTACATGGAGATGCATAATGGTTTCCACTGCTTTTAACTGGTCGATAGAAATACAATAATTTCCATCTTCTGTTTTGAGCTCAATTAAGCCAAATTCATGTGTTATTTCAAAAAAATCAGGCTCAAGATCATATTGAGAGCATAATACTTTAATCGGTATTAATTGATCAGTTTCCATTACTTCGAATTTGTGATAGTTCTGTAAACAATTCTTTCTCTTTACTACTTAGATTCGTGGGCGTTTTTAACTGTAAGGTGATCAGCAAATCTCCAAACTTTCCTTCGGATTTATATATAGGAAAGCCTTTGCCTTTTAATTTCACTTTGCTATTGTTCGGCGTTTCGGGTTTTATTTTAATCTTGGCTTTGCCATCGAAGGTGTTCACCGTTATTTCTCCACCCAATACTGCAGTATAAATATCCATATCAACGGTAGCATGCAGATCGTTACCGATTCTTTTAAAAGGAGTATTATTGGTAATTTCAAAAGTGATAAAGAGATCGCCGTTCGGACCGCCGTTGACACCTTTCCCTCCGTGATTTTTAATCTTAATGGTCTGACCATTTTCAACACCTGCAGGAACCGTTAAACGGATCTTTTTTCCATTTAAAGTGAGGAGTTGCTTATGACTTTCATAGACATCTCGTAATGTTAATTGTAAGGTTGCATTCAAATCTTGTCCTCTGTATTTTACATGTTGCCGACTGCTGCCCCGACTTCCGGAATTGCCGCCAAACATAGACCAAAAGAAATCTGAAAGGTCGTCATCCATGCCTGCGCCGGAGAAACTATGACCGGAAGAAGTACTTTGTCTTCGGTGTTGTTGGGCTTTTTCAAATTCATCGGCATGTTGCCAGTCTTTCCCGTATTGATCGTATTTTTTTCGTTTTTCAGCATCGGTTAAAACCATATGGGCTTCGTTGATTTGCTGAAACTTCTTTTTAGCCGATTCGTCATTAGGGTTAAGGTCGGGATGATATTTTCTCGCCAGTTTTCGATATGCGGCTTTTATGTCTTTCTGACTAGCTTTTTTATCAACCCCTAAAACGTTATAGTAATCTATAAATGCCATGGTAATAAAATTACATTATTGTAGAAGAATTCAATACAAATTCATTCATTTTAGAAATATTTAAGGGTATTGTCAGTATTAGGCAATCACAAATAAGTGATCTTGTAATTCACTTCAGTAAACTGTTTGAACATATAGATCACGCCGCAATATTTATTGAAAGAAAGATCAACCGCTCTTTCAATTCTTTCCTTGTTCAAATTGGTTCCTTTGAATTGATACTCTATGGAAACGGACAAATAATGTTTGGGATGCTCTTCCGATAATTCAGCACTAGCAGTCACTTCGAAATGGTCATATTCAATTTTCATTTTTTTCAAAAGGGAAACAACATCAAGCGCTGTGCATCCCGTGAGTGAGGTCAACATCAACGGTTTGGGTTTTATTCCGTTACCGTTTCCTCCTTCACTCATTGGAACATCCAACATTACTTCGCCATCGGGTAAAGTAGATTTCAATGTCATTCCTTCAATTTGTTGTGTGGATACAAAATGTGTTGTCATCGGTTGTCAGATTTAGGTATATTTATTGGCAAATATGTTATTATTCAAGTAATGTTTGCATGATTTTAGTCAATACTTTACTTGATTAAAGGCAATTGTTAATGCCAACCGGTTGCGGAAATTTGTAAAGTATAGGTTAATCGCTTGTATTTACTTTGATCGAATTGTTTCTCACCATTAAGACATCTTATAACATGGAAAAAATTCAACCTTTAACCAAAAAGAAACCCTATTTCTGGAGTGCCCGGGCATTGATGGAGGTGTTGGATTACAAATCCTGGTCAAGTTTTCTGCACGTTATTGATCAATCTGTAAAAACCATGATAACGGCAGATATTCCTTATTATGAGAATGTCATTCAAACGACAAAACAAGACAATTCCAAAGTGTTAGATTTTAAGCTAAGCCGTTTTGCATGTTTCATCATCGTGATGCTATCGGATTATAAGAAAGAAGCGGTGAAGGAAGCCCAAGCCCGGTTTTTGTTGAAGGCTAGTTCGATAGGATGGAGTAAGAAAGACCTTTATCAATTAGAGCGATTTAAGATCAGAGAAGAAATTGCTGATGCGAATAAATGGCTGAACAGCGTAATTGCCAGAAGAAAGATCCAGGATTTTTCTGCTTTCAATGAATCCGGATATCAAGGATTGTATAATATGAGTTCCAACCAACTTCACAAGGTGAAAAATGTAACGGAGAAAAAAAGTGTACAAGATGCCATGGGAAGCCTTGAACTGGCAGTTCATCTCTTGCGAATTATTTTAACGGAGGAAGCCATTTGGAGGAAAAAGATCACAGAACAAAATCCATTGGAGCAAACACATTTCATGATCAGCAGGGATCTTCGCAAATTGGTCAAGAAGCATTTGACATTGGAAATGGAAGCTTTGCCGGTATATGAAGACTTACCCAACGTGAGAACAAAGCTTAAGCAGAACTACAAGAAAATGAACAAAAAATAGACGCATGATTGCTGCATCTAATTTATACTAAAATGAAAAGAATAAAGCATAAAAAATATTTCATTTTTTTAGGCTTGTTGCTGTTTTTGGTCGGCATATCGGTATTCTTTTACTATGTAAAACCCGATGAGATCATCGATTACATTGGTGTAAGAAATGGGTATTTAATAATAGCTTTGTTTGCTTTGTTCGGTGGCTTTTCGGCGTTTACATCCGTATCTTTTTATGCCACGGTAATCGCATTTACCATTGGTGGACTCAATCCTTTTTTATTGGCGTTATCAGCATTACCCAGTTTATTTATCGGTGATTCGGTCTATTATTATTTTGGTCGGTCCATGCATGATGTTTTTCCCGAAAAAACGCAGCAATTTATTCAACGAATCACAAAATTTTTGTTTAAGCCAAAGGTGTATAAATTTTCGCCAATATTGATCTTTTTGTATGTTGGCATTAGTCCGTTGCCGCCGGATTTGTTAATCACCACGCTGTCCATTTCAAAATATCCATTTAAAAAACTGATCGCTCCGTTGTTGTTGGGAGAAGTTACTTTTGTATTGCTCGTGAGTTTATTCGCGCAAAAAGGGATAAGGCTCTTTGGTATATAGTGCCAATGGCTAAATTTTCATGGTCATTACCGGTAGGCCTACATGGTTAATGACTGCTTCCGCCAAACTGGAAACAAATAATCTTTGTAACATCGATCTTTTATGTGTTGGGATCAATACCATATCCGGTTGAACCTGCTCAATAAACTCATTAATGCCTTGTTCAATGAGCGTATTGCTCTTTCTATAGGCATGGCAGACAAAACCATTTTCTTCAGCATGTTTCTGAAAAGCCTCCATAGCCGGTTTCATGATGGTATCTGAATCTTTAAAAAAGCCCGGCGTATCAATATTGAGTAAATGTAATTCACTTTTAAAAGGTAATATCATTTTCAATATTTGCTGAAAAGGAGCCAGATTGTCATTGTCAAAATTAGAGATAAACACAATCTTGTTCAATCCGAAATTGGTTACTTTTTCATTGATCACCAAAATAGGACAAGGCAAATCCCTGATCAATTTCAATGCATTCGAACCAATGGCTGTATTCTTTGGGCCGCTGGTGCCATGTGAACCCATTACCACCAGATCAATGGCATTATTGGATATGTATTGTTGGATGGCATGGATAAACTCTCCTTTGCCCGAACTGAATACTTTTTCTACCTCAATACCTTTGTAATCAAATTGTCCGATTAGATTGTTCAGTTTCTCTTCAACTCCCAGATCAATAGATTTTTCAGTGGTTGATTTAGAAGGAAGGTCATTCACCACTACATAAAAGATCAACTGGCATTCATACAATCGTGATAAAGAAATGGCAGCTTCTGTAGCATTGATTGCATGACCTGAAAAATCGACCGGAACTAAAATTTTATTGATCATAATTTGAGATGTTTTCTAATTGACAATGAGCAAAGGCAGTTTGGCATCCTTTGAGATCACCTTTTCAGTAACACTTCCCAAGAAGAATCGCTCAAATGCAGAATGTCCTTTGGCGCCCATAATAATCATCCCGAATTTATTCCTTCGCGCTCTTTTTATAATTTCTAAAGCACTGTAATTATTAATACTCGTTTGTATAACCAATTCAGGAGCATCGGTAATTTTTAAAGCCTTCATTTTTTCTGAATAGGCTTCCTTCCTGCCATTTTCCATCATTTGAACAATTTTATGGGTAGAGATCAACATTTCAGAATCAAACACAGGAGAGTCCAACAAATGATAGCATTCAATCTGTTGAACAGTACTACTAGCGGCTTTAACCTCCATGGCCTTTAACAAGGCTTTGTCAGAATGGTCAGAAAAGTCATACGGCACTAATATCTTGTTCAATTCCCATGATGCTTTAAATGCTTCCGGAATCATTAACACCGGCAGATCCGTTCGTCTGAGCAATTCTTTGGTAAATCTCCCGCTGCCTCTTTTCTTTTTTTTCTTACCAACCACAAAAACATCCACCTTTTCTTTCTCTAAAAAATTGATGGTTTCCTCCGCAGGAGAACCGGTTAAAACATGAATATTTATTTTGTCTTCAAATTCACTACCTAAAATACTCAATGCCTTTTCCTTAATAGCATCGACTAAAGCCATATCGAATTTCTCTTCCAACTCGGCATAAATCGTGTGATCAGTAATATATTGGAATTCGATCGGATTAAGATTTCGAGCCGTTACAATGTGCAATTGATCAATAGAAAAGATCAAGTTATTCATTGCCTTACAAGCCATAAAAATGGTGTTGTCTATATTCGTATTATCGACGGCTATTCCTATATTTTTATATGTATTCATTGGTGTGGTAATTTTGTGGTTGCCTAGTTTAACAGATCAAATTATAACCTGAATTTTACAGATTTTCATGATACTTTCAAAGATGGAATAATCATCTTTTTCACTTATTGATTCAAGGCACGTAAGATAATGATAGTTATCAGTCAAAAAAAACAAAGTATTGTAATATTTTTATCTCGGGGTAATACGAATCAGTAATCATGTCGATAATTAACGATCAATTCTTAGAGATTTTTCTGAAATCAGTGTCGGAAGGCATATTGGTGGTCAATAGAGAAAATGAGATCGTTTTTGTGAATGAGGCAGTATCTACACAATTCGGTTATTCTAATGAAGAATTGTTGGGTAATAGTTTGGGAATTCTTTTGCCAGAACGAATCAAAGCACATCATAAAACTTATACAGAGACTTATTTTAAGCATCCGACGGTTAGAAGAATGTCTGACAGAGATGACATTTACGGTAGACATAAGGATGGTCATCTCATAAGTGTTGATAT
>JAGQYH010000038.1:804-7285 GCA_020436175.1 Bacteroidota bacterium | reverse complement strand
CCGACGGTTAGAAGAATGTCTGACAGAGATGACATTTACGGTAGACATAAGGATGGTCATCTCATAAGTGTTGATATTGGATTAAATCATTTTGATAAGGATGGTGAAAGATTCTCCATTGCAGTGATCTCTGATATTTCGCATGCAAGAAAAACCAATAAGTTCTTGCGTGGATTACATAGCATAATTTCCAATGCAGAGAAATCCACCAGCGAAAAGATTGAGTTGATCTTGCATTTGGGGTGTGAAAAATTTGAACTCCCTATAGGGATTTTATCTAAAATAGATGGTAATGATTACGCCATTGTTCAGATCGTAGCTGATGATGACCAGAAAAAGGAAATATTGGCTCAACAGTCCTGTAAAGTAGATCATACCTATTGCCATGATGTGATTTTAGCAGACGATCCGATTTATATTGATGATACATCCAAAAAGAAGGAACATCCGCATCCGTGTTATTGGAACAAGAAGCTGGAAATCTATATTGGAGCGAAAGTCCTGGTAGATGATCAACTTTATGGAACGATCAATTTTTCCAGTTCGACATCTTCGAAAACGAGCATTACCAATACAGATCTTGAAATATTAAAATTGATTGCACAATGGATTGGATATATGCTCCGTCAGGAATCATTGATCAATAAACTGCATCAGTTTAATTTAGAATTGGAATCAAAAGTTGCCTCCCGAACTCAAGAGCTAAAACACGCGTTGAGTGAAATTCAAGACATTAACAGCAGTTTGAAAGTGGAAATAGACAGGAGAAAGGAAGCGGAAGAAAGTGCAAAAGCATCACTGGAAAAGGAGAAGGAACTCAATGTGTTGAAATCCAGGTTTGTATCCACGGCGTCGCATGAATTTAGAACGCCTTTAACCGGGATTCTCTCTTCTGTAACGTTAATTGACAAATACGCTTCGCCTGAGTATGAAGAAAAAAGGAACAAGCATATTAATATCATTAAAACGTCTGTAAAAAACCTCACTAGTATTCTCAATGATTTCTTGTCATTAAGTAAATTGGAATCCGGCAAAGTGAATTATGAGCCTCAAAACTTCAATTTGGAAGAATTATTGAAAGAGATCATCGAGGAGATGAATGTCATTTTAAAAACAGGACAGCAGATCAAATATACCATGATTGATCAGGGAGATGGCATTATTCATCAAGATCCTAAATTATTAAAGAATGTAATTATAAATTTGCTGTCCAATGCAAGCAAATATTCAGATGAAGGTAAATTGATCGAAGTAAAGATCACTTTCCAAAAACAGCATGTTTTAATTGAAGTGACCGATCAGGGGATAGGCATTCCTTCGAACGATCAATCTCATTTGTTTGATCGTTTCTTTAGAGCCAGTAATGTAACGGCTTATCAGGGAACGGGACTGGGTTTGAATATTTCTAAAAAGAACATTGAAATAATGGGCGGAACAATTGATTACAAAAGTGTGGAGCATAAAGGCACAACGATGATGGTTAGTTTGCCGATAAATCATAATGCATGAGAAACAAAATATTAATTATAGAAGACGATGCGATCGTGAGGGATAATATGGCTGAATTATTGGAATTAGCCAATTATGAGGTAGAAACTGCTTCAAACGGTAAATTCGGAATTGAAAAAGCCAAAACATTTAACCCTGATGTGATCATTTGCGACATTATGATGCCGGAATTGGATGGTTACGGCGTTTTATATCTATTATCCAAGGACAAATCTACGGCCGGCATTCCTTTTATTTTTATGAC
Organism: Bacteroidota bacterium; assembly: GCA_020436175.1. Classification (GTDB taxonomy): domain Bacteria; phylum Bacteroidota; class Bacteroidia; order Chitinophagales; family JADIYW01; genus JAGQYH01. The sequence continues at coordinate 5,532 of JAGQYH010000038.1, read as the reverse complement.
GGCAAAAGCTGAAAGAAGCGATGTGAGAAAAGGTATGGAATTAGGGGCAGATGATTATTTAACCAAACCGTTTGAAGAATCTGAATTGTTGAATGCCATTGAAACAAGATTGAAGAAAGCATCCGTATTTCAGCGCGAGTTTGAGAGAAGCAGTTCCGGAATAGATCAGTTTTTTGACCATGCCAAAGCTCTGGATGAGTTAAGAAAATTATCCGATGAACGCGAACTCATCAAATATAAAAAGGGCGAGACCATTTATCGGGAAGGAGCTTACCCGAGAGAAATATTCATGATTGAATCCGGGAAGGTCAAACTATCCAAGTTTAACGATGACGGCAGAAAATTAGTGACGCATTTATTCAATAGCGGCGATTTCTTTGGCTATCTGCCTTTACTGGAAAACACGAAGTATAAGGAAGATGCCATTGCTTTTGAGGATTCGGAGATCTATCGGATCTCTAAAGCTGATTTTTTGGATTTAGTACATAAGAATAGAACGGTGGCCAACAAGTTTCTACAAATGATCTCTAATGATCTGGCAGATACAGAAGACAGATTATTACAGCTGGCTTATGATTCTGTTAGAAAAAAATCTGCCGATGCTTTAATTATGTTAGCCAAAAAATTCAGCGAAAGAAAGGATGGTCAGTTGCGAGTAAACTCCTCAAGAGAAGATCTGGCTGATTTGGCCGGAACAGCAACGGAATCTTTGATCAGGGCACTGGCGGATTTTAAAGAAGACAAGTTGATAGAAATTGATCCAAAAACCAAAGATATCATCATCCTGGACGAGAAAGGCTTGGCAGGCATCAAATGGTAAACACCTGAAAATTCCACTTTCAAAACGGCTATAGTGCCGATATACAAGGCAACTGATAATAATCAGCTATTTGCTTGACCGATTGCTTTGATTACCCGAAGGAACTTTAACATCTTTGATTTCACCAATTTGATTTATGGGCAAGTTATGGATGAATGACTTGCCACAACAACAAAATTTTATTCGATGAAGATCTTAATTCCGACAGATTTCTCCGGCAATGCTTGGCAAACATTGAAGTATGTAATTGAATTGATGTCAGGTAAGGATTGTTCTTTCACATTGATTCACACCTATGAGATCCCGAATTCTTCTTCAGGAGAAATCATTTCAGTGAATGATCAACTGAGGGAAGAAGCGCACCGCAAACTAAGAGAACTGAAGTCAACCGCTGAAAGATCAACCGATAAAAACAAACACAGCTTCTCTTATCTAGCCATGCATGGTGATTTTTTAAGAGTGATCAATCGATACCTTCAGGAAGAAGAAATTGATATGATCGCTATTTCAATGAGTAACAGATGTTACCCTGACAGTTTACCGCACAAAGGATTGGCAAAAAAGATCATTGAAAATGCAAAATGTCCGGTCATCGTTGTACCTGATTGCTTTGAAAAGAGTGAATCCACTACCAAAAAAAAAACAGCTTAGCTATCTTAGCTGGTGAATTATTCACTTAAAATACAATCCAATGAGTTATACTTTGGGAAAAACCATTAACAACATCAGTTTTGAGGAGGCTATAGAGAAAGTTACAGCTGCCCTAAAAACAGAGGGCTTTGGCATATTAAACACCATTGATATGAAGGCGACATTGAAAAGTAAGATTGATAAGGACATAAAGCCTTATATGCTGTTGGGTGCTTGCAATCCTAACTTTGCCTACCATGCGCTTCAGGAAGAGTCTAAAATCGGCGTGTTCTTACCTTGCAGTGTGATCGTTAAAGAAAATGATGACGCTAATATTGAAGTAGCAGTGATTAATCCTAATGTGTTGGGAGAAGTATTTGACAATCCACAGTTGAAGCCAATGATGGCAGAACTGCAACACAAAATGAATAATTTTTTAGCAGAGTTGTAAAACCCAAGTTCGATCAATATAATCGAACCCGGGTGGTTAGAATCCTACATATATTTTGATAAATATTTGAAAAAGTCCTTTTTAAGGTCGTTGTAAATGTTTCGTTGAATGCTCATCTTTTCATGAAATGCTTGATGCTGTTTGGCATGCTCAACATTTAAAACATTTTCTTCTTTTTTCAAATGAGCGGCCATATCATCTTCGTGAATTCTGATATCATGCAGCAAAGTATCTATCACTTCAGACTGACGGATAAATTGATTTTGAAAATGCTCCAATTGAGCTAAAACATCCTTGTCGGTCCATTTGCTCACTATCTCCCCCAATTCTTGATTGAAAAATTTTAATTCATCTACCCAAAAAAGTAATTCTCTTTTCCATTGGGTATGCTCAAAATGGAATAGCGTGTTGGTTAAAGTTTGCGTTTTCATTTATAATTATTTTATGCATGAAGATCCGGTATAAGTTCTTCATTATTGATGACTTTAGGAACGAGCTTATATGATACTTGTCATAACAAGATGGTTGCTAACATCAATTCAATTTCCGCCTCAAAATATTCGGCAATGGTTTCCGGATCATTAACAATATTGGCATCCACCGTAATGCCTAAAGTGACTTTGTTATTATAGCTTATTACACTAAGTCCTATACCCATTTCGTAGGTATGCGGCAAAAAGAACATCAGATTGTCGATTTCTTCGCCTGCAAATTTTAAAGCTCGCTTCGGGCCGGGAACGTTACTGAGGATAGCCATGAGTTTAGATCCCAGGAATTTGGCACCGGCTTCTTCCATCCCTTTTGGAATAAAATCTGAAATGAACTGCGTATAATAATAAGTAATAGGCGGTTCCAATGATCGTCTCAAACTTTTTGTTTTTTCTGAGATTACTTTAAATCGATGCTTGATGTTACCTTCATTGATAGGAAGATCGAGCAGAATGACTCCGATTTTATTGCCAAGGTCTATTTCAACATCCTGCTTTCGCATATCCACGGGGCAAGCCACATTAAACTTTATATTCAAATCTTGACCGTGTTTGAGCATGTGTTTTCTTATCGCTCCGGTGAGGGCCACCAATAAAGTGTCATTTACCGTGCTGCCGTAATGTTTGCCGATTTTCTTAATATCCGATAATGGTATCACCTTCGACCAGGCTACTTTCTTTTGAACACCCAATGGCCCTTTGTACATTGATTTGGCGTTGGAACTACTCATCACAAAAGAAGTAAGATCTTTGGTGGTTTGCTTTAAAGCTTCAAATGCTTGTTGAATAGGTTGTGGATTTTGAATGAGCGATTTAGATTTTTCAATGGTCTTTTTTGATAGTTCAACCGCCTGTTCCCACTTTTTACGCCAGTCAATTTTTTTAGTGGCTTCATGTTCAACATGATGCTTCTTTATTTTATGAAAAGTATCTTTCTCCGGATCAAAGTTGTCTGTGATGGATAAAAAGGTTGTCATTAAAGACACCCCGTCACCGATCACATGGCCTATACGCCATAATACCGCTGTGCCGCTGTTGTAATTTTCAATGATGTGAATTTGCCAAAGTGGTTTGGAATAATCCAATGGCGAAGAAATGAGATCCGAGATCAGTATTTGTAAAGCCTTGTCATCTCCTTTGCCGGGCAAGGCAATTTTGTGTATGTGTGATTGAAGATTGAATAGCTCATCTTTGTGCCAGGTGGGTTTGCCATCCTTGATAATTACTTTTTCCTGAAACTTTTCAAATTTCAAGATCTTCTTTTCAAAGATATCAATCACCTTTTGGGTGTCCAATGGAGCCTTAAAAAATTTGATGGCGGTAATGTTCGTCAACCCTGTGGGGTGATTCGTATTCCACATGAGCAAATCTAAATGGGATAAAGGAATGTCTTTATTCTTCATAATGGCCAATTGACATTAATAATACAACTTTTGGAAAAACGGTAACCTGATCCAAAATAATTTTTCTACTGATATATATCATGTGAACAGCTGACTGAGATAAGAAGGGGTTTACTTAAAAACCACCAAATTTGAAATATCAAAGAAAAGAAAAATGAAGAAAAGAGAATCGGTAACGCATATTATGACGAAGAATGTAATGACATTAAACATCACGGACTCATTAGAGCAGGCAGAAAGTTTAATGAAGAAGCATAAAATACGGCATATTCCGGTGGTATCCGGTGATAAACTGGTGGGGATGTTGAGCCTAACCGATTTGTTGAGAATCAGTTTTGTAGATCATTACGGAGAGCAGGAAACCTCAATGGATACTGTGGTGTATGACATTCTTACTATTTCGCAAGTGATGGTGGCGAATCCTGAAGCCGTTACCAAAGATCAAACGATTAGAGAGGTAGCAGAAATGTTGGCTACCAAAGAATATCATGCCTTGCCCGTAGTGGATGGCGATACTTTAGTTGGCATAGTTACAACAACAGATTTAATTAACTATCTGTTGGATCAATATTAAAATCTTTAACCTTAAAACTTAAAAAAATGAATTACAATTTATCATGGTACGAAGTGGCAGCAAGATATGTTATCGGAATTTTGGTCTTAATTCCATCTGCAATGTTCCTTTTTAAACCGACGCTTTTTTTAGGAGCAGCCATTATGATCTCTGCATTATTAGGTATGTGTCCATTAAAAGCATTAATAATGCCCAAGAAAAAAGAGGAGAATGCTCATAGCAGTCAAAAATTCAATCAATTGTCAACCGATAAGAATATGGCGGCATAATCCAATTCAGATACAATAGGATATAAAACCCCCGAATAAGTCATTTCAGCGCGCGAAATGACTTTTTTTATTACTTTTAGTTTTGAATGTAAT
>JAGQYH010000038.1:0-630 GCA_020436175.1 Bacteroidota bacterium | reverse complement strand
CCATTGACGGTCGGAATGCTGCTGTTTTTATACAAGTAGTAGATATGGTACCGCCCACGAACTTATCAAATCAACTGGATGGATTTTTAATGTTCGTCGATCAAAACAGCAACAGCATCGATGCCAATTTTTATTATGGCGAAAACGGGGAAAGTTATTTGGAATTTAAGATCGATGATCAGAAATTTTACAATCGGCTGACGCCTACCGGAATTGAGTTTTTCGGGAGATTTAAGTGAGTGTTTTAGAGATCATAATTAAAATTCACCTCGCAACCTTCGCTACAATTCTGGCAAATATCAATCTCGGATCGCGAGTTTAAAATGGAACCTCTGAATGTTTTGTAAGTATCACTTGCCCAAATTTTCTTCATGGAAATGGCTGACAAATCACCCATAATATGATCGGCATCTTTATCAAAACAGCAAGGCACCACTTTACCATCCCAAGTGACTACACAGGAGTGCCACATCTTCCAACATTGATTATCTAAAGTATTTTTGATCGACCATGTGCCATCCGAATTTTTCTTATAGCGCGAATATTGATCAATGGTAGGAATAAGCTCATTGCCGTTTTTGAAATCATAGACTTGAGCGGTTTTAAAGATCACTTCATCCATTCCTATGG
>JAGQYH010000389.1 GCA_020436175.1 Bacteroidota bacterium | reverse complement strand
TGGATATTGATGAAGAAGTTTACTATGAGATCATTAAGAACAAAACAGCATCTTTAATCGCCGCTGCTTGTATGGCCGGTGCGGCCTCTGTATCAAAGGATCAAAACCTCATCGATCAGTTTCGCCAAATGGGCGAATACATTGGAATGGCTTTTCAGATCAAAGACGATTTGTTCGATTATGGCGAAGAAGATATCGGAAAACCCAGAGGAATTGATATCAAAGAGAAGAAAATGACATTGCCATTGATTTATACGTTGAATAAAGCTTCCAAAAAGGAGAAACGATGGATCATAAATACGGTCAAGAATCACAGTGAGCAAAAGGAAAGGGTGAATGAATTGATCGAATTGGTGAAGAAAAGTGGAGGAATTGAGTATTCCACTTTAAAAATGCAAGCCTACAAACAAAAGGCCATGGATATTCTGGAAAGCATCCAAGATTCGCCGGCTAAATCCAGTATGATTCAATTGATCGATTATATTACAGAGCGAAATTATTAGCCATAAAATAGGTGGTTTTATCAATAATCGAAGTAAATTTGCAAACATTAAAAAGTTGACCTATGGCAATGTTTCATGAATTAAGCGTGAAAGAATTTAAAAAGAAAATGGAAGTATATGATGATTCCGTTTTAATAGATGTCAGAACTCCTGAAGAGATCAGAGAATATGCATTGGAAGGCCATCTTGTTTTGAATATCATGGATCCTTCATTTACCACAAAGATCGATGCACTCGATAGAGAGAAGAGCTATTTTGTTTATTGCAGAAGCGGTAATAGAAGTGGTCAGGCTTGCAGATATATGCTCTCACAAGGCTTTAAAAAATTATATAACCTGAGCGGCGGAATAATTGCTTGGCAAGAAGAATACGAATAAATAGAAACTATGAGATATTTTATTTTTATGGCAATGATAGCCTTGATGAGCTGTAAATCATCTCCTCAGCAAACGACTGAACAGAATGCCGTTCAGGAAGTGGTGAGTGAAGGTAAAATGGAATTGTTATCAGGCGAAGAATTTCAGGGAAAGATGGATGCATTGACGGAGAACAACAAAGAATTTACCTTATTGGATGTAAGAACTCCGGCAGAATTACATGCGGATGGATATTTGGAGAATAGCATCAATATCAACTTTAATGACGCTGATTTTGCTGCACAAATCTCTCACTTAGATAAAGATATACCTTTATTTGTATACTGCAGATCCGGCGGTAGAAGTGGTAAAAGTTGCGCCATTTTAAGCGATCTTGGGTTTAAGGAAGTCTATGATTTAGACGGTGGTATTATTCAATGGAAAGCAGAAGGAAAGCCTGTTGTAAATGAGTAGGAAACCTTCCATGAAATATGCCTTATTAGGTTTGCTTTTGGTTTGTATCAGTTGTGCTGAATCGAATCGAAGGACAACGGATGACAATTTGGAAACGGCCATTATTTGGGTGAATAGCTTTAAAGCAGATTGTCATCATCAAGGGCAACAAATGAGCTGTTTACAAATCCAGGAAGGAGAAGTGATTAATGAAGATAAATGGGAAACCTATTTTTCCGTGATCAATGATTTTGACTACGTTCCCGGAAATTTATACAAATTGAAAGTGAGTGTACAGCCACTCGATCCGAACAGAACAGTTGGACAATCCGATGCCGTTCGTTATACATTGATCGAAGAGTTGGAACGAAGAACGGATGAGAGATTGAGATTGAACGATCTATGGGTATTGCAATCTTTATATGGGGCAGCCATTCCAACCGATTTGACCAAAGTGCCATTGATCGAATTTCATTTGTCGAATATGACGGTGTTAGGCAATGCCAGCTGCAATAATTTTTCAGGAACGATCGATCTGTTAAGTGGAGATGCCATTCAGTTGTCTAATATCGCCAGTACTAAAATGGCTTGTAAAGATCTAAATGTGGAAAGTGAATTTTTCGACGCTTTAGCGCTAAGCGCTTATTATAAGTTGGAAGCACTGCAATTGGAGCTATTGGATTCTACCACACAAGTGTTGCTTTCCTTTAAGAAGGTGGACTAGTTTGAACTTCTCTTTTGCCAATTTGGTTTTAGTCATAAGGTTGAGTGATCAATATCACAAATAGCAATAGACAGATGTTTTATTTTTACCAAATATTATAATGGCTATGAAAGGAAG
>JAGQYH010000388.1 GCA_020436175.1 Bacteroidota bacterium | reverse complement strand
TTTTAAAAGTTGGTAATTGATGGTTGTTAAATGCCAAATTGTGGTATGCCGGATATTTTTCTGCCAATTCAGCTTTTGCAATATCAATATGGATCTTAATATTTTCAATGCCTTTGCGCAAGTTTTCTTGTTCAGATCTGTCTGTACTGTTCAACAAAAGCTCATCCAATAATCTGATTTGTACCTGAAGGTTCTCCAGTTCTGTTTTTTCACTATCCGGAATTAATGTTTGCATTAAAGCATCCTTTTGCGACAAACTGGTAAAAAGCAGGTTAGCCCTTATTCTTTCAGAAAAATGGAATATTTGCTCCATAAATTCTGGATTGTTTTTATCGGAAAGCTCATAAAGCCCGTAAATAACTGCCATTGCATTTTCAAAAGCCGGTCGCGCCTCTTTGATTAAACGGTAACGAGAATCATCCGTTAATAATCTTTCGAAATTTTTAACGAATAACTGATCATATAGCTGATACGCCTGATAGGCATAATTTAGATAAACTACCTCATGTTGTTGGTTAAATTTCATAAAACAGGCGGTAGCATAGGAATTCAATACTTCCAATAACGCTCTCAATTCACTTTGCTTTGGCAATTTCATTTCCAGGTTGGGAATATCTGATATTGCTTTAGTAGTACTAGCCTCATCAAATCCGTTCCAAATGGCCTTGTGATAATAATATATAGCTGAATCAACATTGTTTTCTACGAAATATATATCAGCTAAATTATCATTGTATCCAATAGGTTTTAAGGCCTTAAAAGGTGCCGCCAGTTTAATTCTAGATTTGGCTTCATCGATCATATTCATATTAGTATATGAGCGGGCTTGAGCGAGGTAGCAGTTATTCAAGTAAAAATTATACCATTCCGGATCAACTTCATCCGGGGAAAATTGATGAATCAGTTGATTTTCTAATTGATTTAAAACCACAATTGAGCTGTCATACAAAGCCAATTCATTCAGACCGTATGAAAAATTCAATAGAAAATTGATGAATTCAGGATCATCCTTAGCTAAAAATTCATTTCCGTAAGTATAAAAACTATTGATGGAAGCTTGAAAATCACCATTCTCATTGAAACTTATGCCTAAATTATTGTAAGCATTTACCTGATAGGCAATCAACGAAGTGACACCACTTTCGGCCAGATCTATTACTTCCTCAAAGCAATGAATAGCCCGATCATAAATGCCCATCTCCTGATAAATTTCACCTAAATGATATAAAAGGCGACCAACCGTTTTTTTATTATCCAGTTTATCCTTCACAGAATATGCAGATTCTAATATGGCTCTGGATTTTCCATATTGATAGGATTTTGCCAAACATCTTCCCAAATTTATTTTGCATTTGATGACCTCATCATCATAATTGTTCAATTGGAGACTGTCCAATCTATAAGCTAGTGCCGTTTTAAAAGGAGATTCAGCGGCCGCATAAGATTCTTTTGTATGGAGATTGTAATATTTTAATCCTATAGCATACATCAGATCACCTTTAATTCCATAATCCTTGCAGGTATTATAATCCGGTGATGTTAAAATGTCCAGTACAACTGTATCTAAGGAAGGTTTATTTTCAAAGTCGGTCTCATTGAATGAAGATAATGACGCATTCAAATCATCACAAGCCATTGAAGAGAGGGGGAGGACTAAATGAAGTAGAATATTAAAAAGTAACAAATAGGCTACTCTTCCGGTCATTTTAAAAAGTTTGCTTAAAACTACCGATTAAATCTATATTCCAAGCATGGAATTGGCTAACTAAACAATAAGAAAATTTAAACAAGCCGAAATAGGTTATGTATTTTTATTTCGGCTTGCTTGTCTGATATGATTAATGTAATATAATCTTCTCTACCTCCAATACAAGATCGTCCTTTACCAAACTGACAAAATAAATTCCATTGGCCAATTCTTTTGATAGCTGAATGGACTTCATGCTGTTAGGATACAGATCAAAATCTAAATGATTCAAAATTCTTCCGGAGACATCACTAATCATGATACTGCCTCCCGATAATTCTTCACCATAATAATAGGTATGGATCATTTTGGTTTGTGCATCTACATTGACTACAAAAACGCGATCAACATCGAAAAGATCAATCTCCTCAATATCTTTGGAAACAATCGACAAATAAGGACTCACA
>JAGQYH010000387.1 GCA_020436175.1 Bacteroidota bacterium | reverse complement strand
GCTTTTATTTATGGTTAAAATTTGAGGGCCTGCCATGACATCCTTGTCTAAGTTCGTTTTCCATACAATATTGGTATGGCCGGAAATATCATGCTCTGAAAATGTAAAATGTGCATTGGTTAGATATTTGTCTCCTTCTTTGCTGAATTGAAATGCCACCTGATTAAATCCTCTTAACAATTCAAAATCGCCTACAAAGTCATTTTCCGACTTATAAATAGAATGAAAAGCCTCTTTAGCGTAGATAGAACGGGCATAGAAATTAACATTGGCGTCCATCTTTAAGTTTTCTTGGAGTGCCATATAGATCTCATCATTCGATAGCACCTGATTGCTGTTCAAGCTGTTGTAATAATTTTGAAGCGTTGATGCATTGTCGGCGATCAACTGATATTCCTTGAATGCTTTGACAGACACTTTTTCCTTTTTCAAGATGCGTTTACCAAGATTTTCTAAGGCTGCTTCTGAATCTTTTGTCGTGGTACTGTTTTCTTTTGTCTTAAACACCAACACCCAATCTGCTACTTTATCTTTGCTCAAAGGTTCGATCAGAGCCTTCGTCCAGCAAGATTTTAAATTGGCTGTATTAGCTATAGATTTTAACGAATCCGGAATTTGAGAGTAATGGGAGGCTACTGCAGTGTTTACCGGCAAGATCATTTCATTGGCATGATTGCATTTCGATTTCTCAGAAAAATCCGCTAAACTGTTTGAACCTTTTGTAGAAGTGATACCAGAAAGGAAAATACCATCTTCATTGAAGTATAAATCCAACAACATCCACTCGGCAAAATCTTTGTTTTTGGCAAGCAATTCAGTACCTTTTGTATCGGCAAATGTCGAGATCCACCTACTCATGGTAGCAAACTTGAACCATATATTTACATCAGCTGTATTACTTTGTTTATTAAAGACTTTTTGAAAACTTTCGTCTGTTGTTAATCCATTGCCATTATTTAACTGCTTTACGGCATCTTCTACTAAAAATGAAATTGGACTGGCGATTAAAATGTTGTCTTCAAAAGCCAGCGTAATTTTAGAAGCTAATTCCGGTATGAGTAGTTCTGTAATAGTGGCATTTTGGTATTGCCATTGTTGCTTGGCTGAACTGGAAAAATTATCGTCCAATAGTTTATTAAAGGTCTTTTTGCTAATGTTTAACGGATAATAGTGAATGGAATTCAAACTGGAGGCATTGGCCAAATGCAAGGAAGCCACCATCGGAAATGTTTGATTACTATCTGTTTGTGCCACTTTGGTTAAAATACCCGATAAAGCCAGATGATTGCTTTTTAAAGTCTGCAACCATGAATGTTGTTCCAAAACATTAGCATATGGCAGATTGGTCAAAGTGCTATCCAATTGCTGAATGTCGTTGGTCTTTACAATAAATGAAACATTGTTCGGAATGGCTTTGATCAAATCCACCTTTTGATCAGGTAAAAGTGATTTACAAGAAGTAATTGTCAAAAAAAAGAGTATGCTAAACTTAAATAATATTAAATGCCGAATCCTTTTCATGTCCCATCTTCTTTTATAAAACAACTTGCTTACTTTTATGGCAAAATTCTTATAAATAGTCTTTAAAATATGAAGGTTTTATTCACAGTTGGTGCATTATTGGGTGCTTTGGCAGTTGTTTTAGGAGCATTTGGTGCACACAAATTAAAAATGTCGTTAACGCCTGATCAACTGCAAACTTTTGAGACAGGTGTCAAATATCAATTTTACCATGTTTTTGCCATCGCACTAGCCGGTTTGCTATGGATTAAATTCCCCTCACAAGGCTTTGTGATCAGTGGCTGGTTGTTTGTAGCAGGAGTGGTCTGCTTTTCGGGATCACTTTATCTGCTAGCAAATAAGGATTTATTACAGTTAACCTCTATCACCAAAATCATTGGACCGATTACACCTATTGGCGGGCTATTGTTTATTGTTGGGTGGGTTGTGTTGGCTGTCAATATATTTAAAGCATTTAAATGAATGCTGATTAAAGAACAATAAAATTCAAAAAATATGTCAAAGGAAAAATATAATGAGTATGTAGATCGAATGCAACGAATCGCTGACGTAAGATATAGTGCTGCATTGCTCAATTGGGATCAGGAGGTTTGTATGCCGGAAAAGGGAGCAGCGTTTAGAGGTAGACAGTTGGC